>CANLGS010000023.1 GCA_947490035.1 Gemmataceae bacterium | reverse complement strand
GGCCGGCGAGGGCAAGCCCGACGCCCGGTTCGGCAAGTCGGAAGAGTCGCTGACGAAGGCCAAAGACGCCTGGGCCGCGTGGTGGAAGAAGAAGGGCGACGACTTCGATCTGGTGAAGTTCACGTTCGCCCCGCGCATCACCGGGCACACGGACATCATCGAGTACGACGCCAACTACGGCCGCTACCGGATCGTTACACTGGGGCCGGACCAGAAGGTGAAGGCCACCATCGGCGCCGTCGGCGTCAACCAACTGAGTTACCCGTCGGACGTGAAGAAGCTGGCGAACGGCAACTACCTGATCGCCGAGCAGAACGGCAACCGCATCACCGAGCGCGACTCCACCAGCCGCATCATCAAGACCACGAGCATCAGCCAACCCTTGAGTATCGACCTTCTGCCGGACGGCGGGATGGTGGTCGTCAGCCGCAACCAGGTGATCCAGTACGACAAGGACATGAAGCAGGTGTGGCAGTTCACCCGTCAGGCCTACGACATCATGGGCGGCAAGCGGTTGCCCGGCGGCGACGTGGTGTTCGTCACGCAGTTCAACGGCCAGAACCAGCCGAACGTCTTCCGGTTGGCCGCGAAGGACGGCAAGGAGGTCGGCAAGGCGCTCACGCTCGGCCGGTTCCAGCAGTACCAGTCCATCGACGCGACCGGCGAGGACAAGATCATGGTGTGCGAGTACAACCGCGTCGTCGAGTACGATCTGAAGACCGGCAAGGAGGTGTGGAAGCACGACATCAACAACCCGTCGTCGTGCCAGCGCCTGCCGAACGGCAACACGCTGATCGCGTACATGTACAACCAACAGGGTCAAGCTGGGCGCGTGATCGAAGTGGACACGACCGGCGACGTGGTATGGGAGTACGAGTCGAAGGACGGGATGCGGCCAGCGCGCGCGTTCCGCCGGTAGTCGGTTCGTGCCGGGCCGCGCGCCGCGCGGCCCGGCACTCGGAATCATCACGGCAATGTCACTGCCCAATCACACAGCAACTCACCCGCGATTTGCCTTCGGGCGCTGCTCCGACTGCTCCGGGTCGGTCCGCTCGCGTCCGAAGATCGGTCCTCAAGTCGTTCGCAACAAGCAAGTTAAAGAATATCTACGCAAATCCTTCGCACTCACTAGACTCGGCCCGCGAACTGCGGTACTCTTACACTTGTATTTTTCTCCCGTCTTGCGTCATCGACCACCATTCTCTCGGAGGTCTCGGCCATGCCTGTTTGTTCATCTTCCCGAACCCGGCGCGGGTTCACGCTGATCGAGTTGCTGGTGGTGATTGCGATCATCGCCATCCTCATCGGCCTGCTGTTGCCAGCCGTGCAGAAGGTCCGCGAGTCCGCAGGACGTCTGAAGTGCCAGAACAACCTCAAGCAGATGTGCCTGGGTCTTCACAGCTACGCCGGCACTCATGGCGCCTTCCCGCCGGCCTACCGGACGCCGAACCCGCAGACCTACGAGCCGGGCTGGGCCTGGTCCGTCTTCATCCTGCCCCAGGTCGAGCAGGACAGCGTGTACACGGCGCTGGGGATGCCCACCGCGATCTTTGGCGGCGCCGGCGCGACAGCCGTTACATCAGCGAACGTCCCCAATAACATGTCGCAAACGCGCCTGTCGCTGTACCGCTGCCCGGTGGACAACGGGCCGGACCTGAACCCAATCCGGGGCAACCACGCCATGTCCAACTACCGGGCCATCATGGGCCCCAACGGCGCCGACATTAACCCGAACTACGGCTTCGCCGTCGGCGACCAGGATCTCGGGGGCGTCATGTACCAGAACAGCAAGGTCCGCATCGAGTTGATCACCGACGGAACGTCGAACACCCTGGCCGTGGGTGAGTGCATCTGGGACGGCACCCCCGTCGGTACCGCCGGCGACGTGACCAAGCGGGCGGCCATCTGGGCCGGCATGACGGGGTTGCGCCCCGCCCCCGGCGCCACGGCCAACTCGCTGTGGATCAGCGACATCATGTGGTGGATGGACAACACCTCCGCGGTCGTCAACGGGCCGGCGGCGCAGGCGTTCAGTTCCCGGCACCCTGGCGGCGCGATGTTCGGGTTCTGCGACGGCTCGATCCGCTTCTTCCGCAACGGTGGCGACCCCCTCACCCTCCGCTGGCTCGCTGGTCGCAGCGACGGCGTGTTGGTCAACGACGTACCCTAACCTGGAGCCACACCATGCGTCGCGCCATCGCGCTGTGCCTGGCGACGGTTCTCGTTGCCGGGTGCGGAGACGAAAAGAAGCCCGCCTCGGCGCCTGAGCCTGAGCCGGAACCGAAGCAAATACCGGGCGAGAAGAAGAAGAAGGGCGCTCCGGGCGTCACCCACTTCTTCCTGCTTTCCGACACCTGCCCGACTTAACCCTCTGGTTGAGTCTTTCAGGTACGAACCTCTCGTCCGGGTCGCGTGTCCGTGCGGCATGTCTTTGCCCCACCCCGCGACCCGGAGCGTTCATGCACGAAGAAGCCGGTTTCCTGTCCACGATCAGCCAAACGCCCGCCGATGACACCGCCCGACTCGTTTACGCCGACTGGCTCGACGAGCAAGACGATCCGACCTGCCAACCCAAAGCCGACTTCATCCGACTCGAAACGCGGATGGCAATGGCGCCAGGCCATGAGCCGAATTCCAGGTTGACCGGCCCAAACTATACTAACCTCCAGAGCGATAACCCCGGCGGACCTTATTACAGCGCCGAGGCGAAGATCGGTACGCCAAATTTCGTGGGCGCGAATAAGGTCCCCACGTACTTCTGTCCTTCCGACAACACCAACCCTGACGGCGGGGCCTTTCTCAATCCGGTCGATCCAGCTCTGATTCCGGCCAATGCCGGGAACTTCTTTGCCGGCACCAACTATGCGTGCAACGGCCAGGTGTTCGGTTTGCCCTTCACATTCACCGGAACCTACACCGCCCTGACCCTGACCGACATAACGGATGGCACGTCGAATACGGTCTTCTTCGGCGAACGCTACCAGGTCTGCGACGGTAGGACGAGCCTGACTCCTGGACTCGGACAGCAACGAGCTACCTTCTGGGACTGGAGTCAACCCTCCTCCCAGTCCGGGAATTCCCAGTATCCGTTCTTCAGCAATTACTGGGCAACCGGCCTCTATCAGATCAAACCCATCCAGGGGAATTGCGACTACCAACTGCTCAACTCGCCGCACGAAGAAGGAATGAACGTCTGCATGGGCGACGGCAGCGTGCGGACGTTCAACGGGAGCATGGCCCTCACAACCTGGCTGGCACTCTGCACACCGCAGGGCGACGAGGTGCTGCCTGGGGGTTGGTAATCGCTCCGTCAACGAGGGACGTGGGTGGGGAGTTGCTTGACTCCCCTTTTCCACCCGTTTGAACCCTTCGCACGTTTTCAGCCGCTGACAACACTATTCCCGTGGAGACGCGTTCCACGACCGAGACCCAACGCCCATTTGGATCAGGGACATGCGTCCCCGACCCGAACAAGGAGATCAACCCAATGCGCCGATTGCTGTTTACCTTGCTGCTCCTGTCCGCCGGTCTCGCGAACGTTGGGTGTGGCGAAACACCCGCAACCACCCCGGATTCCGCGCAACCCAACGAGAAAGAACAACTGAAGGCCAAGGTCCAGCCCGGCGACAAAAAGGATCAAATGAAGACCAAGGTGAAGGGCGTCGTGAAGAACTAGGGCTGGTTGAATCGGCCCGGAGGTGCGCACCAGCCCACCAGGTCGGTGTGCCGCCGGTCACGCTGATGGTACTTGAGCGGAAGCCGTAGCGCGGTTACTGCGGCGTTCCGAGGTCCGGCGGCGGGATTGCTCCGTCCGACTTCGGCCCCGGTCTTGGCCGGACTGGATCACCGATCGGGCGCGCCGGGTCCGCGGGCGCGTCGATCCTCGCTTTGCTCGGGAAGCAATTATCGAGGAACCCCGCGACCGGGGCGTTACTACACCCGGTCACAAACGCCATCGCCGCGAGTAGTGCCAGCCGTTTCATACCCGCCCATAGCGTCGGACCGCGGGTCGGGCAACCCGACTCATTTCACGACCGCCGAATACCCTTCGCGCCGCCGCCGTCTACACTATCACCTGCCCACCCACCATTCCCGCCTCACAAGGATTGAGACATGAAGGCGCTTTACGTTGCTGCCGTGGCCGCGCTCGCGGGCTTCACGGCCACCTGTTTCGCGGAGGAGAAGAAAGTGACCAGCCCGCTCGAATACAAGATGAAGGACATCGACGGCAAGGAGGTCGAGCTGTCGCAGTACAAGGGCAAAGTGGTGCTGTTCGTGAACGTCGCCAGCGAGTGCGGCCTCACCAAGCAGTACGCCGGCCTTCAGGAACTGTACGAGAAGTACGAGAAGGAGGGCTTCGTGCTGATCGGCGTGCCGGCCAACGAGTTCGGCGCGCAGGAGCCGGGCACCGACGCGGAGATCAAGAAGTTCTGCAGCACGAAGTACAAGGTGACGTTCCCGATGCTGTCGAAGGTGGTCGTCAAGGGCGCCGATCAGGTGCCGCTGTACAAGACGCTGGTCGAGGCCACGCCGGACAAGGACGGCAAGGTGAAGCAGGTCGGCTGGAACTTCGAGAAGTTCCTGATCGGGCGCGACGGCAAGGTGGCGGCGCGGTTCGCCCCGACCGTCGAGCCGAGCGCGGCCGAACTGACGAAGGCGATCAAGGCCGAGCTTGAGAAGAAGGTGAAGTAATTCAAGCGCGGAGCGCGGAATGCGGAGTGCGGAGTGCGGAATGAATACAGTGCCTTCTTCTGTCTTCATTCCGCACTCCGCATTCCGCGCTCCGCATTCGATGCTGTGGCACCTCCGCGACCGCACGCTTCACATCGGCCCGCGACCGCTGGTCATGGGCATCGTCAACGTCACGCCGGACAGCTTCTCCGACGGCGGCACCTTTCTCGATCCCGCCGCCGCTGTCGAACACGCGCTGCGCCTGGTCAGCGACGGCACGGACATCCTGGATATCGGCGGCGAATCCACGCGGCCCGGCGCGGAACCCGTTACGCTCGACGACGAATTGCGGCGTGTCGTGCCGGTGGTCGCGGAGTTGGCGAAGCGCGCCGGCGTGCCGATCTCCGTGGACACGATGAAAGCCGAAGTCGCGCGCGCCTGCCTCGACGCGGGCGCTGCTATCATCAACGACGTGTCCGGCTTCCGCGATGCCGCAATGATCGCCGTCGCGAAGGAGTTCCGCGCGGGCGTGGTCGTCATGCACATGTGCGGCGAACCCGCGACTATGCAGCAGAACCCTCGCTACACGGACGTGGTCGCGGAGGTAACCGACTACCTCCAAGAGAGGTTGCGGGTTCTGGGGGAATCCGGTATCCCACCGGAAGCGGTGTGTCTCGACCCCGGCATCGGGTTCGGCAAGTCGCTCGACCACAACCTCGCGCTGCTGGCGAACCTGAACGCGGTCGCGAGCCTCAATCGCCCGGTGTGCTTGGGCGTGTCGCGCAAAGGGTTCATCGGGAAGTTATGCGGTCGCGAGATGTCCGGGCGCGACGCCGGTTCGCTGGCGGTCGCGTGCTTCGCCGCCGCTCGCGGGACTGCGCACGTGCTGCGCGTTCACGATGTCGCCGGCGCGCGCGACGCCGCCGTTCTGCTTGAGTCTATCGACCAACACCGACGCTGAGGCACTCTCCCGTGTCCGCTCTGCCTCCGAGTTCCGTTCCGCCGGATGAACTGAAGGCGCTGTGCCTCGGTCTGGGGCAACGCGCGAAGACCGCCGCGCGAGTTCTCGCGACCGCGCCGACCGCCGCGAAGAACCGGTGGCTGCTGGCGTCCGCGACCGCACTCGAAGACCACGCGGACGAATTACTCGCGGCGAACGCGCGCGATGTCGCCGCCGCGCCCGGCTTCGGGCTGAACGCCGCCGCTATCGACCGGCTTACGCTGAACGCGAAGCGCATCGCGACTGCGGCCGAAGGGCTGCGTCAGGTGGCGGCGCTGCCGGACCCGGTGGGCGAAATCCGCGAAGCGGCGGAGCGCCCCAACGGGCTTCAGGTGTTGAAGGTCGGCGTGCCGCTCGGCGTGGTGTTCTTCATCTACGAGTCGCGGCCGAACGTGACGGCCGACGCCGCGGCGCTGTGCGTCAAGAGCGGCAACGCGGTCATCCTTCGCGGCGGCAAGGAAGCGGTCCACTCGAACACCGCCCTGCACCGCTTGTTGAACGACGAGTTGACGCGTGCCCGCCTTCCCGCCGACGCGGTGCAACTGGTGCCGACCGCGGACCGCCAAGCGGTCGGCCACTTGCTCTCGATGAGCGAGTACATCGACCTCGCGATTCCGCGCGGCGGGAAGTCACTGATTCATCGCGTCGCGTCGGAAGCGAAGATGCCGGTGTTGAAGCACTTCGACGGCGTGTGTCACGTGTACGTCGATGCCGCCGCCGACCTCACGGTAGCCGAGCGCATCGTGGTGAACGCGAAGTGTCAGCGGCCGGGGACGTGCAACGCGGCCGAGTGCCTGCTCGTTCACGCCGCGGTCGCCGAGACGTTCCTCCCGCGCGTGTGCGGTGCGCTCACGCGGATGGGTGTTGAACTCCGCGGCTGTGCCGAAACGCGGCGACTGATTCCGGGCGCGACACCCGCGACCGACGACGACTACCGCACCGAGTACCTCGACCTCATCATCTCGGTGAAGGTGGTCGCGGACCTAGACGAAGCGGTGGCGCACATCGCGGCTTACGGCTCGCACCACACGGACGCAATCGTCACGCGCGACCTCGGCGCGGCAAAAACCTTCACGCGGCAGGTCGATTCGGCGGCGGTGATGGTGAACGCGAGTACGCGATTCAACGACGGCTTCGCGCTCGGCTTGGGCGCGGAAATCGGTATCAGCACGGACCGGTTTCACGCGCGCGGCCCGTGCGGGCTGCGCGAGCTGACGACTTACAAGTACGTCGTGACCGGCGACGGCCACGTGCGCGAGTAACGGCGCCTGATGACTTACGGCGTGTTCATTCTGGTCGCGGCGTGCGGGCTATTCTGGCTCGCGTACCGGCGCCCGCGCCCGCGGCGGTGGCTGCTGCCCCGCCGATCACCGCCGCGCGCGGTCGCCGCCGTGGACCGCCAGCACCGACACCTCCAGGCCGGCGGGTTGCTCGGTGAAACCGTCTGCGAGAAGACGAAGACGCACTTCCGCGAACTGCTCGACGCCGGGCGCGCCGGTCAGGTGGAGCGCGAACTACACGCGGGACTCGACTTCGCGGTGCAGGTGCGGGCGCTCACCGAACTCGCCTCCCCAGAAGCCTCGCGCGTGCTGGAGCGGCAACTCGCGCGCACCCTGAGCGCCGACCCGGTCGAGCAGTCGTGGTACTGGGTGGATGTCGCGATCGCGCTGCGCCAACTGAACTGGGGCGAGGCGCTGCCGGCCGTGCTGCGGTGTACCGCCGCGGCCGGTTCGCCGCAGGGCGAGTTGCTCGCGGCCGAAGCGGTGTGCTTCGCCAACTTCCCCGCGATGCTCCGGCACCCGAACCGCGATGTCGCCCGCCTCGCGCTGTGCGCGCTGGTCGCGGCCAGTCGCGCCGCCCGCGCGGGCACCGTCGATGCGGCGTCACTCGTTCGCGCCGGGTTGGGCGACCTCCTGGCCGATGTCGCTAGCCGCGCGGATCGCGGTGCCGACCCGGGCTGCACCGGTGCGGTGATCGAGGCAGAGCGTCTGTTCCGGCGGCTGGGGCACTGGTCGCGGTTCCTCGCGCCCGACGTTCGCGTGCTGGCCGAAGGGCAGGCGATGCGCCTGTGGGCGACCGCCGACCGGCGGCTGGATTGGCTCGCCGGCGCCGCCGACCGTTTACTCACAAACTTCCCACGCGCGGACGCCGCCGAACAAGGCGAATCGCTGCGGTGCCTGTTCGAGTTGCGAGCCGATGTGACGAAGCTGTTCCCGCACCTGCCGGACCGCCGGTCGCCGTGGTGGGCGGACGCCGTTCGCGCGCTACGGTGGTCGCGTTCGCCGGTCGTCGGGCCGGTGCTCGCGGGCCAAGCCGCGCGCCTCGCGCGCAAGGCGCGGCACCACGGCCGCTCCGCACTTCTCCTCACCGCGCTGCGCGGGCACGCCTGTCACGAAGCCGAGCGCGTGCTGCTGCGCTTCGCGACCGCCGCGCACCCGGCGCTGCGCCCCGCGGCCCTCGGCTCGCTCGGCTGGTGGCCGCCGTTCGACCCGAACCGCGTGGTGCGCGCGCTGCGCGTCGCCCGCACCGACCCGGACGCGGAGGTTCGCGGCGCCGCGGTGTCGGCGCTGGCGCGGCTGGGCGAACGTGCCGCGCTCGCGGAAATCGCCGCGGGGCTGTGCAGCGAAGAGGTCGCGATTCGCCAGGACGCCGCGGCGCGGGTCGCGGCGGAAGAGTTGTCGTGGTCGTGGCCGGACCTGGAGACCGCGGCCGATCTCCACGACGCGGACACCGCGCTCGCCGCGGCGGAGGCACTCGAATGCCTGCGCGAGCGGCTGTTCGGCTTCGCGCGGTGATGCCTTCAACTTCCCCAACCCCGCGCGCCGATAAACACGGAGGTTTCGCCTGCGGAGGGTGTGATGCGATTCGCCTGGCGCAACGCGATGCTCTGCGCGGGTCTCGCGCTCGCCGGCTGCGGGTTCGCGAAGAAGCCCTACGCCGACGACCCGCTGCTGCGCGACCGCCGGGCGGTGTGGCCGTCGCGCGACGCCACGCCGAAGCCCCCGCCGCCCGCGCCCGAAGCGCCGCAGCCGCCCGCCACTCCCCCACCCCTCACTTCCCCAGCGGAGTGACCGCAACCGTGCCGTTGTCGTGGCCGGTGATGACCGATTTCCCGTCCGCGGTGAACGCGACGCAGTAGCCGGGGTTCTTGATCGCCTTCGTGAACTTAGGCTTGTCCGCGTCCAGCGTCCACGTGGTGATCTGCCCGGAGTAGCCGCAGACCGCGAGCGTCTTCGACTTCGCGTCCCACGCAATTGCGTAAGGGTCGTCGCTGGTCGGCCCGAACTTCTTCAACTCCTTGGGGTCTTTCATCTCCTTCGGCGGATCCTTCTTCGGGTCTTTCGGATCAACTTTCGGGTCTTTCGGATCAACCTTCGCGTCTTTCGGCGGATCCTTCTTCGGATCAACTTTCGGTTCGACCTTCGGCTCCTTGCCGCCCTTCGTCGTCCAGGTGCGGATGGTGCGGTCCATCGACGCCGTGACGACCAGCTCGTTGTCCGCGAACACCACGGCCGTGACCGGTTGCTCGTGGCCCTTGAGTTGCGTCACCTCCTTCTGCTCCTTCACGTCCCAGATCTTGACGAGGTTGTCCTTGCCGGCGCCGGCCGACGCGAGCAACTTGCCGTCCGGGCTGAACGCGACGACGTACACGGAGCCGTCGTGGACGCCGAGCGCCTTGAGTTCCTTGCCGTCGGTCTGGTTCCACAACTTCACGGACTTGTCCGCGCCGCCGGTGGCGAGCGACTTCCCATCGGGGCTGAAGGCGATCGTGTCCACGATGTCGGTGTGGCCCTTGAACTCGGTCTTCATCTTGCCGTCGGTCATGTCCCACACGCGCGCGGTCTTGTCCTGGCTGGCGGTGGCGACGAGTTTGGCGTCGGTGGGGTGGAACGCGACCGCGTACACCGGCCCGGTGTGCCCGGCGAGTACCTTCTTCTCCTTCAGAGAGCCATCGGCGGCAATGTCCCAGAGTTTGACCACGTTGTCGAACCCGGCGGTGGCGAGCGTCTTGCCGTCGGGCGATACCGCGACCGCGTGAACGAGTGCGGTGTGGGCCTTCACGGGCGCGGGCTGTGCGACGGCCGCGGGCAGCACGGCAACGACGCCGAGGCAGAAGAGCGCGAAGCGAACGCGGGTCATGGCGAGTATCTCGTAGGGAAGTTCGGGGCGGGACCGACATTGTGGGCGCCGCGCGGGCCGAAGACAACCGCCAATCCGCGCGTGCGCGGGTTGCGCTTCATTCGGAAAGCTCGGACGCGCCGTCTAGTCTTACTTCGGCTGCGGCACGGTCTTCCCGGTGAACACCATTTCTTCGAACTTGACCGTGAGCGGAGCGGAGTTCGAGTTCGCGGCGCTCAACCCGACCTTGAGCTGCGCCGGCCACAAGGTGTCGATCGGCTTCAGCTTCTGCCACCCGGTGCCGCCGGTGGAGACCGAGCCGGCGATCTGGCCGCCTTTACGCTCCAGCCGCAGGTAGCAGTCCCCGCCCGGGTACGCCGCGTTGTGTTCCGCCCTCTGATCGAAGTCCTCGCGCTCCACGAACAGGATGAACGTCCCCGCCTTGCCCTCGCGCGAGATGCCGATTCGCTCCGGACGGACGAAGTTGCCGGCGTGGTTCCACACGACGATCCCGCCGCCGTTGCTGGGCACGCTGTCGGGGTTCTGCGACCTGCCGTTGGGCTTGAAGTTGCCGGTCACTTTCACCGCCAGGGAGAAGTCCCCCTCGACGGTGCGCACCACCCGCGGCGCGTTCAGCTTGTCGCCGCGCGGGTTCAGGTCGTGCCAGGTGCCGGGCACCTCGATGGTCAGTGACTTCTTGCCGTCCGGGGTGAACTTGCAGTCGCCGTCCGGGTCGATCGCCAGACCCCAGTCGGCCAGTTCCTTGGGCTTCGGCGCGGCCTTGGGTTCCGGGGCTTTCGGCTGCGGGGGCGGCTGATCCCCGGCGTTCTGGTTGCCGTTATTCACCACCTCCTGCGGCCTGTTCTTGATGTTCCCGCGGACCGTGATGCGACCAGGCCGCCGAGCATCACGACGGCGCCCAACAGGGCCAGGCGCAGCGGGCGCTTCGTCTGGTCGGGGTTCGCCGCGCTGTAGCGCAGGGCGTAGAACGGCACGATCAGACAGAGCATCAACTCGTTCGCGCCGCCCTCGGTGCCGACGGCGACGTAGAACCAAATGCTCCCGGCGAGGGCCATCATCGCGCCGACCGCCATGGCCGGGTAGACCGCGAACGGAACCAGGAACGACAACAGGAGACAGATCGCGGCCAGTCCGAGTGCGGCGCAGATGGCAATCAGTGAAACCATACGGCCCGTGTTGTCGCGTTGTCGGCCCCTTCGCCGACCTCTCCGCACCGCGCGCCTCAACTCCTCGTCATCGTCGTCATCCCTGTGACGGGGCATACGGCACCTGTGAAGACCATTGGTCACCGGGCAGCGGTCAAGCCTACGCCGGGATTGACCTTGGGCAAGGTAGTGCGCGGGTGTGGGGCGGAACCTTCTGTCTGGGGTCGCTCGTCGGGCGCGGTCAGGATCGCATCGCCGTCCGGCATGGCGGCTACCCCTTTCCCTACCGCGGACGCAACGTACCGCTTCCTTCGCCAAGTGCGGTCGCATTTCCTTTTGCATTGGCGAGCGCGGCGTCGGGATCGGCCCACGCCCCGAAGTAGTTCATCTTCCCGCGGATCTTCTTCGCCCACACGCCGGTGGCGCGCGCGAAGAGCGGGAAGTCCGGTTAAAGCTTGTTCGGTTTCTGAGGCTTGCCAGCGGCCGGAACGGGTGTAGAATCGCCTTTGTATCTGGTGACTCCTCTCCTACGGGCGTCGCGGTGTTCTTGGTCTGTTGTGGCAGTAACAGACCACAATTCAGGGTCTGCCGGGTGTAGAAGCGGGTGTAAAGGACGGAAGTGCAGAAGTACCATACCCGCAATGAAAGCCCGCGAATCTCAGTTAAAAGCGCGTTTAGCTCAGTTGGCTAGAGTACCACATTGACATTGTGGGGGTCACTGGTTCAAGTCCAGTAACGCGCACTCGACGCAAGGGCCGCAAACCGAATGGGTTGCGGCCCTTGTCGTTTGCGGAGTAGGATCGGAAATATGCCGTTGTACGCCCAATCTCATCCGACTGCCGCTTCCGACTGGTTCGCGAGTTTCTCGTCGTCGTCCGGGAGCAGGTGCGCGTAGACCCGCAGTGTGATACTGATGTCGCTGTGTCCGAGGCGTCGCGACACGACCTTGATCGAACTCCCCGCCCCGATTAGTCCCGTCGCGTGCGTGTGCCGCAGGTCGTGAAACCGGAGCGATGCCGAGATCAGATCTGGTTCCGTCTTGGTTTTCTCCGCAGACTCTCTTTTTCGACTGGTTCGCCCTCTCGACGATCGTTCGGAATGCCCGAAGCACGTTCTTCCTGTCGAGGTAACCGGGCGTGCGAGCGCGGAACACGGGGCCGGTGATTCGCCCGCCCTTCAGCGCTGCCGCGCGCTGGTCTTGAATCGCCGAGACGACGAACGGGCGGTAGCGTGACGGTGCGCCGACTGGTTCGCGACTTCGGTTCCTTCAACGTGAACTTGCCCTTCACCTGGGACAGCGCCCGCCGCACCTCCAACGTCCTTTTTGCGAGATCCAAGTCAGCCCACGCTCGAGCGAGCAACTCGCCCTGGCGACAACCCGAACCGAGCGTCGTCGCGTAGCGGGCGAAGTTCTGGTTGGCTTTCGCGGCCTCCCGGAACCACTTCGCCTGACCCTGACTCATGAATGCCATCTCGCGCACCGCCGGGCGCTGGGCCTGATACCCTTTTTCCCCCAACGGATCCGACTCTCATGGCTTGCGCACCGGATGCCGATTGCCGCGACCGGGAAGCACTCCTCGCGGAACTGCTCGCGGCGGGCGAGTGGCTCGCGGACTGCAGCCGGATGTCGCCCTTGCGGGCGGCTTCGACGATCTTCGCCCACCGCACCTCTTCGGGCACGATGAACGCGCCACCGGCCTGGTACTCGTCCGGGCTGTTCAGGATCGCGGCGGCGTGTTTCTTGTTCGTGGTGTGGTGGGTGCTGTTCGGGTCGGCGATGAGCGCTTCGAGTTCGGCCCGCCGGCGCTCGTACCGCAACGACGGGAACCGAAGGAAGATGATGGGCAGGACGTACCGCTTGTAGTCGGCCGGCTCGATGGACCCGCGCAGGTTGACCGCGGCCTCCCACAGTTCCTTGAGCAAGTCCTTCAGTGACGAGCCGTTGCCGTTCGGCGCGCCGTCGGCGTCCTTCGGTGCGTCGGCAGTCACGACCTTCTTCCGGCCCATGTGTCCCCTCTCGCGGCCCGCTCGCCCCGGCACGAACAAGCGACAACTCTACCGCGAATCCGGGCCGAACGCGAGAGCCTGCCGAACGGCCGAGGCGGTGTCCGCCTTCCTCCGCGAGCGCATTGGCCGGGATTTATGCCTCAAGCGTGTCGGAGCAAGTTTGAGGGATGGGGGAGTTGCGCGCAATCGTTGTCAGCCGATGTCGCTTCGTGACAGCGTACAACCCAGCACCCGCGCACGTGCGTCGCGTGAGTGTCGCGACAGTGCGTGAGAATGTCATCGCTAGCGTCGCCGGCGTCTTGCCACGCGTCCGCGAGGGCGTGCGACGTGAAAAAGGGCCGGTCACCACGCCGCGAAGTGTTGTGTTCGGGGAGAGCTTCGTTCAACCGCGCGGCGAGAGGATGAGTTGCTTGCCGAGTTCGAGGTGTCGTTCGATGAGGTGGGCGGCGCGCGTCCCGTCGCCGCCGATGACGGCCTCCGCGATCGCGGCGTGTTCCGCGTGGCTCGTCCCGATCCGGGACGGGGCCAGGTGGAACACCTGGGTCACGATGCGCTGCATCTTGTCGCGCAACTGGCCCACAACGTGAATGATCTCTTTGTTCCCGAGGAACTCCGCGAACTGCGTGTGGAACTCCGCGTCCAGTTCGACGGCTTGGGCCACCTCACCGGTCCCACGCAACCGCGCCTGCGCGTCCAGGTTCGCGCGAACTCGCCCGATCTGCTCCGCCGTGAGGCGCCCGGCCACGGCGCGCAGGGCGAACGATTCCAGCGCCGAACGGATCTCGTACTGGTCGGCGATCTCGCGAATCGATAGTACCCGGACGACGACGCCCTGCTGCGGCGAGACCGTGATGTACCCTTCCGCTTCGAGCCGCTCCAGCGCGGCCTTCACCGGCGTCTTGCTCATCCCCAGGTTGTCGGCCAACTGGCGCTCGGACAGGAACGTGCCCGGCGGGTAGTCGTTGTTGAGCAACCGCGACTTGATCCGCTCGTAGGCCCGATCCTTGAGCAGCGCCCGCACCGGGTTGTGTCCGTTCACGAGCGATACAGAGTCGTTCCCCACTGGCGTAGACATTCCCAGTCTCCGGGCGCGGCCAATCGAAACGCAGTCGCGGTTCCAAGCGAACTGTCAAAAAGTGTACTTGTATCTTACTGAGATGCCAGTAGAGTCTCAATCGTGAGTTAGGCATTTTTCGCGGCTGATCTCGTAACGGTTCCCCGGCCAATCCTCATGCGTCGCTTTGTCGGTCTCACCCTGGCCGCAGTTCTCGCGGGCGCCGCACCGGCGGCCCCGCCGAAGCGGTTCGCGCTGCCCGGAGCCGACGGGCGGCTGACCTACGCGACCGACGCGCGCGGAAATCGCGTGCCCGACTTCTCGTTCGCCGGTTACGGCGGAGGCGCGGCGATTCCCGATGTGCCTGTCGTGGTCACCGTACCCGCCGTGAAGGGCGACAGCACGGCGCGCGTTCAGGCGGCGATCGATCACGTCGCGGGGTTGAAACCAGACGCGAACGGCTTTCGTGGCGCGGTCCTCCTGCTCGCGGGCCGGCACGAGATCGGTGGGCACGTGCGACTAGCCGCAAGCGGGGTTGTTCTGCGCGGGCAGGGGAAGGAAACCGTCCTCGTCGCGACCGGCACGGACCGGCGAGCGGTGGTTCAAGTCCGCGGCGAATCGAACCGCGTTTCGGACAAGGCGCGGGCCGTGACCGACAAGTACGTGCCCGTCGGCGCGAACCAACTGAAGCTCGATTCGACTGACGGCCTGAAGGTCGGCGACACGGTGTTGATCGAACACCCGAGTACGAAGGAGTGGATCGCGGCCGTCGGGATGGATCGGTTCCCGTCGCGCGACACCGGTTCGTACCTCGACTGGAAGCCGGGGACGCTCGACCTCCGCTGGGAGCGTGTCGTCACGAAGATTGACGGCAACACGATCGCGCTCGACGCGCCGCTCACGTCCGCGCTCGACGCGGCCCACGCGCGCTACACGGTGCGGTCTTACACCTGGCCCGGGCGCGTGCGGAACGTCGGGGTCGAGAACCTGCGCGTCGAATCCGCTTACGACAAGAGCAACCCGCGCGACGAAGATCACGCGTGGACCGGGATCACCGTCGAGAACGCCGAGGACGTGTGGGTGCGCGAAGTCCGGTTCGCGCACTTCGCCGGCTCCGCGGTCGCGGTGTGGGAAAGCTCGCGGCGCGTAACGATCGAAGACTGCGCGTCAACGGACCCGATCTCCGAACTCGGCGGGTATCGGCGTCACACGTTCTTCACCGCCGGACAACAGACGCTGTTCCTGCGCTGCGCCACCGACGACGGGCGCCACGACTTCGCCGTCGGGCACCTCGCCGCGGGGCCGAACGCGTTCGTGCG
>CANLGS010000022.1 GCA_947490035.1 Gemmataceae bacterium | reverse complement strand
GCTTGGATTGGGGGAACTCGTCAGCGAATAGCGCGGCGTAGTCGCGGAGGCGGTCGAGGACAGCGGAATCGAGACTTGGGGTATAGGTCTTCATGCAAAGTGAGAGGGCCGAATCGCTTGAGACGATTCAGCCCTCTAACGGAGTAGTATTAGGGGAGGGGTTTTCTTGAACTACGCAGCGATCTTGAGCATCGGCGCGAACGATGCGGCCCGCTTCCGCACGGGGCTGTGCAGCATGATCTCCAGCCCGTTCACGATGCGGTCCGGGCCGCGGCCGTCGAACGTGTTCCGCGCGCAGCGGGTCATGCCCTTGCGCTCCATCGGGTCGTCGTGCAGCAGATCGACCGCCTCGCGGAGTTGGTCGAAGGTCACGTCCGCCGCGTTGCCCAGGTAGGTCGCGACGCCGTCCTCGTCGAGCTTCTTCGCGTTGCCCGCGTGGCGCTTCGTCTGGGTCAGCATCAGTTGCGGGATACCCACCACGCACAGTTCCGGTGACCAGCCGTCGCCCGATGTCAGCGCGAAGTGAGCGCGGACCAGTCGCGTCATCAACTCCTTCGACTCGGTCACGACTTCAACCTTCGTGCTGTTCTCGTCCGCGAGCGCGAGGAGGTCGTCGTAACGCGGGTGGTGCGTGCGGGCCGAGATCGTGATCTTCGCGACCTTCGGCATCTGAAGGAGTTGCTCGGTGCGCGTCAGCGCCTCGCCTCCGAGGTCGTCGTCACCCATGGCGACCAGCGCGCGGAACGGCATCGGCGGCTCGGTCGCGCGGATCGTCCGCTGCCGGCGGAACACCCCGCGGCACAGCGCGTAGCGGTGACCGAGCAGGAGCTGGCACCCCGGTTCGACGCGGTACGCCTTCCGCGCCGGGTACAGGCCGGGGTTCACCACGAGGTCGGCCGGGAACTTGATGTCCGCGGTCGCGTCGAACGCCATCACCAGCGCGCCGGTCTTCTTCAGCTCGCGGAGGTAGTCGGCGGAGTAGCCCTCGCCCGCGACCACCACCGCCGCGGCGTTCATCTTCCGCACTTGGGCGATGGTCGCTTGCAGGTCGCCGTCGTCGCCGACGCGCTGCTCGGCGGGGTGCCAGTCGTTGTTGCCGCGGTTGACGACGGTCGCCAGCGAGAGCGGGTCGAGGTAGCTGAGGAAGTGCGTCCCGCGCCGCCGGCGCTGAAGGGCCGCGGCGAGCGAGAGGCACTGGTAGAACGGCTCCCAGCCGTGCTCGGCGGTGCCGTCGCAGCGAAACAGAATCGGGCCACGAGTCGCATCCATGCGCAACGCTCCTGATCAACCAGCGGTAGGAAAGGTGCGCGAACGCTTCCCTCGCGAACGGTGGGGTTCCTCCCCGCCGTCGTGAGTCGTCGTTCGCGCGTAATTCCGGTCCCGCACGCCGCGCGAATTGCGCGTGGCACATTTCGCCGCGTGCGGTGTGTGGTGTGATCGTTGCTTCCCGCCACGGAGGTAATGGCGCGGTGAGCGCCGCGCGGCGGGAGCAGTTCTCGACACCTCTTCTCCGGTCGGGTCATTGCTGACCCGGACGACGCGACTTCGGGTTCCGGTCCGTTGTCGCGTCGTGTTCGGCCTTCGGGTTCCGGTCCGTCGGCCCAACGGGGCGGATGGTAATTCACTTTTCTCGCAACCGACAAGGCCACTTTCTTCACACCATGTCAGGATCCAAATTCGGCGCTCTCCGCGGCCCGGGTTCGGTCGCGCCGGCAACGCGGATTCGCACGATGCGAATGACCGCGCGAGTTGCTCCGAGAGCGCTGAGTGTTCCACGTGGAACGGTGCGCCACATCCGGTTACACCAGATGTTCCACGTGGAACGGTGCCGATTCCGCTGTGCGGAGGGTTCCTTCTCACGTCCGTCGATGTTCCACGTGGAACGTCCCGCGAGTCACGTCCCCCGATTCCACTTCTCACCGCCGCGGAGATTGCTATGACTCTGCCTGAATTGACCGCACTCGGAGTACCTCGCATGGAAGCGACCCTCAAAGCCCCGCGACTGGCCCGCGGGCTGAACGCCCTCCTCGGCGACCTTTCGATCCCGCACGCCGACGACGCCACCGTGTGCCGTCTCGCGGTCGGAAAGATCGAACACAACCCCTACCAGCCGCGCAAGCAGTTCGACGGCGACGAACTCGCGGCGCTCACCGCGAGCATCAAGAACCACGGCATTCTGCAACCGCTCGTCGTGCGGCAGGTGGGTGACGGCTACCAGCTCATCGCGGGCGAACGCCGGCTCCGCGCGGCGAAGGACGCGGGCCTCGCGGAGGTGCCGGTTCACGTCGTCGCGTTCGACGACCAACAAGTTTTCGAGGCGGCGCTCGTCGAGAACATCCAGCGCAGCGACCTGAACCCCATCGAGAAGGCGACCGGGTTCAAGCAGTACATGGACAAGTTCGAGATGACGCAGGACAAGCTCGGCAGCCGGTTGGGGCTGGACCGCAGCACCGTGAGCAACCTGCTCGGGCTGCTGAACCTGCACAGCGAGGTGCAGGACGCGGTGCGGAACGGGCAACTCACGATGGGACACGCGAAGGTTTTGAAGGGCGTCCCGGACCTGACGCAGCAAGTGATGTTCGCCCGCGACGCGATGTTCAAGAACTATTCCGTTCACGCGCTCGAACTGCTCGTGAAGCAGCACAAACTCGCGGCGGCGGGCGCCGAACCGGTCGAAGAGCCGGCCACAAAGAAAGAGCCGGCGGAAAAGACGGCACACGTGAAAGGACTGGAAGACGACCTGCGGCAGCGGCTCGCCGTGAGGATCGAGATCAAGGTGAAGGCGAAGGACAAGGGCCAGATCGTCATCGGCTTCGACTCCAACGACGACTTCGAGCGCATCATTCAAGCGCTCCAGAAGTGACAACCGCTACGAGCCGGCCGATACCTCACAAAAACCCAGCGACCCGGTCGCTGGGTTTTTGCATTTCCCAGTTCGTAACATGAACCCCGTTGCGTTCGGCCCGGTATCCTGTTTCGTCTCCCAAGGAGGTTGTCCGATGTTCCGCTCCCTCGCCGCGCTCTGTCTGGTCGCCGCACCGTTGCTGACGGCCTTCGCCGCCGACGAACCCGTCGCCACAGAGTTCGTATCGAAGGAAGGCAAGTTCAAGGCGACCTTCCCGACCAAGCCGGAGACGACGGAGGCCAAGCCGAAGGGCGGCTTCGCCGTCACCACGACCACGGCCATCCCAAAGCCGGGTCAGGTGTTCACGGTCACCTACTTCGACCTGCCCATCGACATCCCGGCGGACAAGGCGAAGGAAACGCTCGTGGCGCTGGCCGGGGGGATCAAGGGCAAAACCCTCTCCGACAAGGAGGTCGCGGTCGGCAAGGATAAGCTGCCGGGTCGCGACGCGGTGTACGAGTTGCCCAACGCCCACATCCGCCAGCTCATGATCCTCGACGGCAAGCGCATCTATCAGGTGATCGTCGGCGGGCCGACGAAGGAAGACGTGACCTCGAAGGCCGCGGACAAGTTCGTGGACTCGTTCCAGGTGACGAAGTAGCCGCGCCGCGCCGTGTTTCTCGCGTGGATCGCACCCGCCGCCGGGGATTAATCGCCCACGGAGCGGAAGAGAAGAGCCGCGGATAACGCAGACGGACGCGGATCAGAAGACAAGACGTGTTTTCAGAACTGTGCTTCCGGTTTTATCTGCGTACTTCTGCATTATCCGCGGCCCTTCTCTTCCGCTCTGGTTGAAATAACCGGGCCGCCGGGTCCGTCTTGCCGCGCGGCGCGCGGATCGGATACCCTCTCGTGTCCCAATCACACGGAGGGCTTCCCCCATGCGGGCCTGGACGTTCGCGCTGATCGCGCTCCTTTCGACTTCGACGCTCGCCGCCGTCGGCCAGGACTTCAAGCCCTACGCCTCGGCCGACGGCAAGTACAAGGTGCTGTTCCCCGGCCCGGTGAAGACCGAAACGACCGACATCGCGGCCGGCAAGGACACGCTGAAACTGACGCTCGACACGGTGGAACTGAAGGGCGACATCACCTTCCTGGTGAGCTACATCGACGCCTCGGACGAGGTCGCGAAGAAGCCCGCCGGGCCGCGGCTCGAAAAGGTCCGCGACGGGAACAAGGGTGAGAAGGGGAAGATACTCGACGACAAGGAGATCACCGTCGCGCTGGGCGAGGAGAAGTTCCCCGGCCGCGACGCGCTCATCGAAACCCCGTCCGGCTTCATCCGCACTAGAATGGTCATCGCCGGGAAGCGACTCTACCAGGTGATGGTCCAGGGGTCGAAGGAGGTCGTCACCTCGCCCTCCGCGGACAAGTTCATCGCCTCGTTCGAGATCACCAAGTGACGCACAGCGGAGGCGGTATGCGCGCGGTCGTACTCGTGTCGGCGTTCGTGGTGTTCGCCGGCGCGCTCGCCGCGCAGCCGGCCGAGACGTTCGCCTCGTCCGAAGGCAAGTACGCGGTCAAGTTCCCCGGCAAGCCGAAGGTCAGCACGCACACCGCGAAGAGCGCGATCGGCGACCTGCAAGTGACGGTCGCGAGTTACGCCACGGCCGACGGGAACGCGTTCGTGGTGAGCCACACCGACTACCCGGCGGCGGCGACGAAGGCCGAGAACCGCAAGACGCTGTTCGACGGGATTCGCGACGGCGTGAAAGGCAAGGGCGAGGTAACAAGCGAAAAGGACCGCGAGTTCGGGCCGGACAAGTTGCCCGGTCGCGACGTAGTCGTAGACAGAGACAAGGGGAAACAACTGGTCAAGTACCGGGCCGTCCTGCGCGACAACCGGCTTTACCAGATCGCCGTGATCGGCACCACGGACTTCGTGTCCGGCAAGGACGCGACCGCGTTCATGGACTCGCTGGAACTCACCAAGTAACGGGAGATAACCTCAATGCGGACGATTTGCACGGTGGTTGCGCTGGTCGCGTTCGCGTTCGCTCTGACCGCCGCCGACACGAAGTTCGACTCGAAGGACGGCCGGTACAGCGCCAAGTTCCCCGGCGAGCCGAAGGTGCTGCCGCAGAAGGCCGGCGGCATCGACGTGGTCATCACGATCTTCCAGAAGTCCGACAAGATCGGCTACTCGGTGATCTACTCCGACGTCCCCGCCGACGTGGTGAAGGGGACCGCGCCGGCCAAGCTCTTGGAGACCGGCGAGAAGGGGCTTGCCGACACGTTCAAGGCGAAGATCACCAAGTCGGGCGAGACGAAGTTCATGTCCGGCGGCAAGCAGTACCCGGCCCGCGAGATCACGGCCGAGAGGGAAGACATCAACCTGCGCGTCCTGCTGGTCATGGCCGACAGCCGGCTGTACCAGGTGTACGTGGTCGGGCCGAAAGAGGCGGTGACCAGCCCGGAGGCGGACGAGTTCTTCAAGTCGTTCGAGGTGAAGTAGCCCCGAACTTGCCCTACCGCGGGCGCGCTTGGGCACGTAGCATAAGATCGGGTCGATAGCGGCCCGCCGACATCGGGGCGTAGCGCAGTTCGGCTAGCGCGCCTGCCTTGGGAGCAGGAGGTCGTGGGTTCAAATCCCGCCGCCCCGACTGAACACGAAGACCGCCGCTCCCGCGGCGGTCTTCTCATTTCCGGCCCCGTCACGCGTTCCAGTAGCGCTAACTTTCCTTTGCGCGCGGGCTATCGCGCAAGGTATTTGGGCAATTCGTGTCGGGTTTTCTTGCATGTCGCGAAACCCGCACTAGCTTCTCGACCCCTCTTTTGCCTATCCTTCCGACAGGTGATGCGGTCGCCCACAACCGCTGAGCGTCGGAAATGAATCGCCGGAACTTCCTCAAAGCCGCGGCCGCTTCGCTAATTCCCGGTATCGCCGGGGCCGCGGCTTACGGGCTATTCGAGTCAGGGTGGGTGCAGATCACGCGCCCCGCGCTCGTGCTGCCGAACCTCCCGCCGGCATTCGAGGGCACGACGGTCGCGTTCCTCACCGACATCCACCACGGCCCGTTCACGTCGCTCGATTACGTCAGCGCGGTGGTGCGCACGACGCTCGCGCTGCGCCCCGACCTGATCGTTCTCGGCGGCGACTACTCCTTGAAGGACGCACAATACATCCGGCCGTGTTTCAGCGCGCTCGCCGCGTTGAAGGCGCCACTGGGCGTCTTCGGCGTACTCGGAAGCCACGACTACTGGCACGGGTTGGACGACACGCGCGACGGCTTCGGTGCCGCGAAGATCACCGAACTAACGAATCGCGGCGTGTGGCTCGAACGCGGGAAGAGCCGGTTCCGGCTCGCGGGCGTCGATGACTTGTGGATGGGCAAGGTGGACGTGAAGGGCGCTCTCGGCGAAGCAAGCGAAACCGACGCCTGTCTGCTGTTGAGCCACAACCCGGACGTGGCCGAAAAGATGCGCGACCCGCGCGCCGGACTGATGTTGAGCGGCCACACGCACGGCGGGCAGGTGGTGTTCCCGACCGGCGGCGCGCCGTTCGTCCCGAGCCACTACGGGCAGAAGTATCTGAAGGGTCTGGTGAAGGCGCCGCACACGTCGGTGTACGTGTCGCGCGGGCTGGGCACGACGAGCGCCCCGTTCCGCGTCGGCAGCCGCCCGGAACTCACACTCGTCACCCTTCAAAGCGCGTAACTGCGCACACTTCAATTCGCGCGAAGCACGCTTAGCGTCGGCCCCGAAGGGGACAGGCGCATATACCATTCTCGGCCCGCGACTCCCGCGGGCTTACTCTCTTTTCAGGAGCAACAGATGCGCACGCTGCTCGCGCTGGGACTGGCGGTCGCGTTATTCGGCACGACGACCGCGGCGGACGACAAGAAAGACCCGACTACGGGCAAGTGGGTGATCGAGTCCGTGACGCGCGACGGGAAGGCGAACGACGCGCTCAAGGGCGCGGTGCGCGAACACGCCGACGGCAAGTACACGCTCACGCCGGGGAAGGACTCGAAGGCGCCGCCCACGACCGGCACCCACACCATCGACACCACCAAGACGCCCGCGACCATCGACATCAAGCCAAAGGGCGGCACCTACGACGGGAAGACGCTGCTGGGTATCGCGAAGCTCGACGGCGACGCGCTGACGGTCGCGTTCGCGGAGCCGGGCAAGGACCGGCCCACGAAGTTCGAGAGCGCCGAGGGCAGCGGGGTCGTGGTCGCGGTTCACAAGAAGGCGAAGTAAGCCTAGCGGTCACGCGGTCCAGACCTGCCCGGTAACGGTGTGCGTGATGTGGATCGTCGGGCGCAGGGCGCCGGGCCGCAACTGGAACGTCAGCGGCAGCGCCCCGCTGGCGACAACAAGTTGGTTTGCCTCGTCCGACGTGCCGACCGAAACCAACACCCCGCCTTGAAGCTGGTACAGTTCGAGCGCCCACGGGTCGCGGTCCACGATCAGCAGTTCGCGCGTGTTCACCTTCGCGTAGAAATCGAGCTTCAGGCGGGGATCTTCGCTCGGACTGGCGATCTCGACCGCCACGTCTGGCCCACCGACCAAGTGGGTAACACTCCTCTTGGCGGGGTTGGTGTGCAGTATCACGAGAACATCGGGTTCCCGATAGTTGCTCATCCAGTTGGCATCGCGATCACTGACGTTCGCTCCCGCAAGTGCGAGGTCTCCGGCCTTCCGGTCGATGACGGCCGTGAACGCGAGCGCCAAATCCGTGACCATGATTTGGTGTTCAAAGTTCGGTAATGCGGGCACGACGAGTACTCCTTCCCAGACTTCATCTCGTTCGTTCGGCCACAGTTCCCGTTCGGCGCGAACGTGCTGCTCGTAGAGCGGGTCGTAGATCATCACCGGCATGGTTGCACCTTTTCGGAAGAAGCGGGGAGACTCACGCCTCCCCGCTCGACACGTCCATTGTCACTTCTTCGGCGGCTCCTTCAAGCCCGACAGGAACTCGACCAGGTCGCGCAGTTCGCGGCGCGACAGCTTCTTGTGCAGGTCGTCAGGCATCGCGCTCGGGCCGGTCCGCCGCGCCGCGATGTCCTCCACCAGAATCGTCAGTTCCTTCGCCTCCGCGGTGACGAGCTTCACCTGCTTCTTGTCCTCGCTCTTGATGATGCCGGTGACAATGCGGTCGTCGGTCAGCGTCAGCACGGCCGTCTCGAAGCCTTTCGCGATCTTTGCGTTCGGCAACACGACCGACTCCAGCAGGTAGCGCCGGTCCTTCTCCTTGTCAAACGCGATGCCGTTCATGAGCGGGCCAACGTCGCCGCCCTGCCCGTCAAGCTTGTGGCACCGCTGGCAGTACACCGCGGAGTTGTTCAGGAAGATGTTGCGGCCCTGAGTCGCGTCGCCGCCTTCGAGCGCGTCGAAGTACGCCGCGAGCTTGTCGCCCGTCGGGTCGGTCGCGATCTTCGTCTGAGCCGCGCGGTACTTGTCCACCTTCGGCTTGAGCGGCACGAACAGCTTCAGCTTCGCGGTGTTGGCGCGAGTCTCGGCCGCGTCGAGAACATCGAGCACGAGCGCGGCCGGAACCTTGCCCTCGTTGACTTGATCGAGCCACATTTCGAGCAACTTATCCGTTTCCTCGGAAGCCTTCATTCCCGCCAAGATCGCGAACGCGCCCTGCTTCTCGGCAAGCGACATCTTCGCGTCCTTGAGCAGAGCGGGCAGTTCCTTCAGAACCGCGGCCGGGTCGAGGTGCGCGGCCACGGTACGGCCCGCGGCGCGGAGTCGCGGTTCGTCGCTGTCGAGAGCGAACTTCGCCAGTTCCTTCGTACCGGAGTCCTTCAGCGCCTCCACCGCGAACAGCGCTTCGACGCGCGTCGAAACGGGGTTCTTCGCGTCCTTCACGAGCGCGGCCATCGCGGGGCCGAACTCCTTGATGTTCAGCTTCGCGACCGTCTGCGAGGCTTCCTTCCGCACAACGTCGCTGCCGGAGAAGATGCCAGCCCCGGCCTTCGTGAGCGCGTCGGCCGCGGTCTTCGCGTCGCGCGGGCTAATGTCGAGCGTGAGGCCGGTAATCGGATCGCGACGCGGCGGCTTGGCCCAGTCGACCAAGAGCTTCAGCGCGAACGCGCGGACGTAGTCCGGTTCGCTCTGGCGCGCGGCGAACGTCGCGACGCGGGCCGCGCCTTCGGGCGTGCCGAGATGGTAGTTCGCGGCCAGCGCGCGGAAGGCGACCGCGTCCAGTTGCCCGGACTTCTCCGCGAGCTTCGCCAGGGCGGGCATCGCGTCGGTGATGCGCTCGTCGTAGGTTGCCCGTGCCGCCTCCGCGACAATCTTCGGATCGCTGTCGCCGAGGAACTCCGCGACCTTGTCGCTCTTGTGCTTACGCAGCGCGAGAACCACGCCCAGGCGCACCGCCGGCACATCGTACTTGTCCTTCGACTGCTCCTTCGCGGTCTTCCAGGCGTCGTGCGCGCCGTGCGCAGTGAAAGCGAGTCGAACCAGCCCCATCACCGCTGCGTGCCGCAGGTACGGGTCTTTGTCGTTGTTCGCGCGGAGCATGTCGAATAGCGGCGTGTAGTACCCCAACCCCATCTCGCCGACCGGCCGGACCGCAAAGGGCATCTGGCCGATCTTGCCAAACGCGACCGCAGCCGCGGCCTTCACGCCGTCGTCTGGGTCGGTAAACAGCTTAAAAATCGCTTTCTGAATGTCCTTAACACCGGGCGGAACCGCATAGCCAACGTGACGGACCGCATTGCCGAGTTGTTCGACCACAGCCCGCTTCACTGCGACATCCTTGTCCTTGAGTGCTTCAAACAGCGGTTCTCCAGCTTTCTGGTACTTGCGACCAACCATCCCCAAACCCCACACCGCGTGGAGTCGGGCGAGTCGGTTCTTCGAGTCATTCAGCACGCCCGCGAACGCCTTCGTCGCATCTTCCGGCTTTCGTGACGCCAGCTCGAACTGCGCCTCCTGCCGAACCAACTGGTGCGGGAACTCCAGCAGCTTCGCCAGCTCCGCGCTGCTCTTCTTCTCGAAGCCGACCGCGAGCAGTTTCTGCGCCTCCGCGACCTGCGGGTTCTTCATCGCTTCGGGGTCCGTCACGCGGAAGATGCGGCCGCGGTTCTGCGGCGCCCAGCCGCCGATCCAGTCGGACCAGTAGAACGCGCCGTCCGGCCCGAACTCGCAGTCGGTCGGCACCAGCCCCTTCACGAACGGCTCCGGCTTCGTGATCTCGAAGCTCGCGCCCTTCGGCTTCACCGCCAGCGACCAGATCACGCTGCTGTTCGCGTTCGAGGTGAAGTCGCACGCGAAGAAGTGATCCTTGTACTTGTCAGAAAGCCCGATGCCGGGGTAGTGCGTCATGCCCGCGGGGCCGTTGCCGAAGTTCGCGAGCGGCGGGACGATCCACGCCGGCTGGCCTTCGTGCTGCGGGAGCCACAGCTTCTCGGTGTTCCACGCGCCGCGATTGCCCTGCGGCACGCCGGGCGTGTGGTAACCGGTGCCGTACTGGAAGCCGCCGCGCCAACCGCTGTCGCCGCCTTCCACGATGTGAACCCACCGCGCCTTGTCGCCGCTGTCGCAGTTGTTGTCGTAGGTGAACAGGTTGCCGTGATCGTCGAACGCGATCTCCTGCGGGTTGCGTAAGCCGCTGTGAACGACTTCCAGGTTGCTGCCGTCGGGGTCGCAGCGGAGAACCGCGCCCGTGTTCGGGTACTGAAGCTGCTGCTTCTCCTTCGTGGTCACGTTGAACCCGCGGTCGCCCATGCTGAAGTAGAGTTTGCCATCCGGCCCCATGCGAAGGCCGTGCAGGTCGTGCCCGAGGTATTGCACCGTCGGGCCGAACCCGGTGAACAGCGATTGCTTCACGTCGGCTTTGTTGGTGCCCTTCGTGTCCTTCAGCACGTAGAGGTCGGGGATGCACGTGAGATACACCTGTCCCTTGCGGGCGAGGACGCCGGCCGCGAGTCCGTCCTGCGGGCGGTTGAACCCGCCGGCGAACACTTCACTCTTGTCCGCTTTGCCAGCTCCGGTGCTGTCCCACACGACGCGCACCTGATCGCTGTAGTTCTCGAAGCCTTTCCACTTGTGCTTCTTGTACATCGCGAGCAGGTCGTCGATCGAGCGGTTGGCAAGGTCTTCGTCGAGCCACTTCATGTGTCCGCGCGTGTCGGGCACGCCCTTCTCGAACCGCGTCGTCTCGGCGACGTACATGCGCCCCTTTTCGTCGAAGCAGAAGCTGACGGGGTTCATCATCAGCGGTGCCGCGGCCCACACATCGACCTTCAGGCTCTTCTCCGCGAACTGCACCTGCGCGAGCGCCTCCGCGTCGCCGGGGTTACCCTTCTTGGGTTGCGCGCCAGCGGTAGGTGCGCCCTCAGGCGAGAATACGAGGAGCAGCGCGACCGCGACGAACAGCGGCAGCGCGAGCAAGTAGCGACGCATGGGGAGATGCTCCAAACTGGCGAGCCGGGGGACGTAAGTCCCCGGAGGTGGTACTGTACTGAGGCTACCGCAGATAGGTGAACGGGGCAACCGCGGACAGAATGTGGTTACGCCCGGCGAGCCGAGTTGCTACACTGCAATGATTCTATGCCGGTTTCGGCGATCTCTCCTGGAGCCCTTTCATGCGTCCCGCATCGTACCGTTCCCTCCGCGAGAGGGGATTCACGCTCATCGAGCTGTTGGTGGTGATCGCGATTATCGCGATCCTGATCGGGCTGCTGCTGCCCGCCGTGCAGAAGGTGCGCGAGGCCGCCGCGCGGATGCAGTGCAGCAACAACCTGAAGCAGCTCGGGCTGGGCTGCCAGGGCTACCACGACACGAACAACTGCCTGCCGCCGGCCCGCATCCACGACCTGTACGCGAACTGGGCCACACTGATCCTGCCGCACGTCGAGCAGCAGAACGGGTACAACCTGTGGAACATCGCCGCGCGATACTACGACCAGACGCCGGCGGCGCGCGAGGTTCAGGTGAAGACGTTCTTCTGCCCGTCGCGGCGCGGCCCCGGCCAGTTGAGCACCAGCGGCGACCGCGTCAGCGCCGCCTCGGCGCACGTGCCGGGCGCGCTGGGCGATTACGCCGGGTGCAGCGGCAACCTGAACCAGTACCCCGGCATGACGCCGAACGTGCCGTGGTTCGACGGGCCGCACGGCAACGGCGTCATCATCGCCTCGAGCGCCACGATGCCGGGCGGGAGCATCCAGTCGTTCAAGGGGCTGGTGCCGCTGACCGCGGTCACCGACGGGACGAGCAACACGCTGCTGATGGGCGAGAAGCACGTGCCGCTCGCGTCGTTCGGGGTGGCGAACGGGGACGGGTCGATCTTCAACGGCGACCACGAGTGGAACTACTGCCGCATCGCCGGGGCGGGGTACGCGCTGACCACCAACCCGACCGATACGGCGTCGTGGAACCTGCGGTTCGGCGGTAGTCACGGCGGCGTGGTGATGGTCGCGATGTGCGACGGCAGCGTGCGCGGCCTGGCGGTCGGAACGGACACCACGACCCTCGGCGGGCTGGCGAGCCGCGCCGGCGGCGAGGTCGTGAACGTGCCGTAGCGCGTCACTTCCGCCCGACCGCGATCGGGTAGTCGTTCGCCCCGCCGGGCGCGACCTCGAACGTCAGCCCGGAGGTGCCGTAGTCGGCGTAGCGCACCGGCACCGGGTCGCCCGCCGGGCCGGGGCCGCCGTACGGCGGCGACACGACCACCACCTTATGCGCGCCGACGATCGCGCCGTCCTTCTCTTCGCCGTTAAGTGTCGTCTTCAGTTGGAACCGGCCGGCCGCGTCGACCTCGGCGCGCGCGTTGTACGTCCGCCCGTCGTGGGCGGCGCTGAACTCGACGGTCGCGCCCGCGGCCGGCTTCCCGTCCGGGAACTTGACGGTCCCGCCGGCCGGGTACAGCGGCGGCTCCGGCTTGTTACACCCGGTCAGCCACGCACACACGACAAACGCCCCGACCACGACCGCGCCGCGACACATGAGAAACCCTCTGGGAGAAGTGCAACGACCGACAGGTTACGCTTTCCCCAGTATCAAGTCCACGACCCAGCACCCGCGAACGTGGGTCGCGTGCGGGTCGCGACAGTGGTTCATGACGTCGGCGTCGTCGCAGCCCGCGTCTTGCAGCGCGTCCGCGAGGATCGGCATGGCGCTAAAGTCGCGCGAGTCGTACATGCTCTGCGCGAGGAGCGTTGCGTTTACCGTGCGCCAAGCCGGCGCAAAATTGATCAGGCGGAAGGGATTGCCGGCTACGTCGCGAAGCAGATCAGCGAACCGCCGCGCTTCGTCTCGCACAGCCAACTTTGAAAGCCGGTGAGCGTCTACCCAATCGCTATCCCAAACGAGCCGAGCGAAGTCGAAATGGAAACCTAGACTTTCAACCAAATACGCCTGGAACATCCACAGGGCACTCTCTCTGGGAATGTCGGTCCACTGACCACTCGCCCATCGATCGAGTTCGCTGAGCAGCGTCGTGAGTTCATCCCCTTCCTCCAGCGGGCGCCACTCCCGGTAGATCGGGAGGTAGGCTTCCCCAATAAAGAGCCGGAGCTTGCGTCGCGACATCCGACGGCGAAGGAACGACAGCATCCTCACAGGATCATCGCGCGTAAGCCAACTCGCTTCTCGCATCACACTCACCTCGGCGAGCCGGGAGCGTGAGCGGCCGGAGGATTCGCATTTCGAGAGCGCATCGCCTCCGGTCGCTCACGCTCCCGGCTCGCCTAAACACGTCAGAACTTCCCAATCGTACTCCTCGCGCTCGCCAACAGGCTCAGGTCGTCGTTGTCATCGAGGGCCGCGAAGCGCTCGCGGATGCGGCGGAACGCCAGCTTCAGGAAGTACTTCCCGGCCACTGGGTCGGCGTACACATCGGCCGCGGTCGGCTTGCCGTTGGTGCCCTTGCCCGCGAGCAAGTGGTCGAGCCGTGCGAGTACGCACGCGCTCACATAAAGGTCGATGGCGATGTCCGCGATGCGCTCGTGAACCAGTTCCGCTTGCGCGAACGTCTCTTCGTTCTTCAAGGCCATGAAGACGTGCGGCAGCTTCAGCCCGAACTCGCGCGTGAACCGCGCCAGCGTGTGCGCGTCGGCGCTCAGTTCGGGCGCCTGAGTGGGCACGGTCGGGGCGCTCGTCGTCAGCCACGGGGCCGCGAGTTTGCCCACCACGCCGAGCGATTGCCCGATCTTCCGCAGGCTCCACTTCCCGCCGAACATGTCGTCCTGAAGACCCTTCAGATACATGCCCGGACCGCGACAGCCCACCACCGCGATGAACGCTTTCAGCACGTCGTTGGCGCCTTCGCCAATGGTGTTGATGCGGGCGTCGCGCATCCAGCGTTCGATCGGTTGGTCGCAGAAGTACCCCTTCCCGCCGTACACCTGAAGCGTGTCGTTCACGACCGTCCACAGGTGTTCCGTCGCGAACACCTTCAGGATGGCGGTTTCGAGCATGTAGTCGGGTGCACCCTTGTCGATGAACGCGGCGCACTCGGCGGTCGCGGCCTCCATCGCGAAGCAGTGCGCCGACGCGAACGCGATCTTCTTCTGAACGAGGTGGAACTCCGCGAGCGGCTGCTGGAACTGCACGCGATTCTTCGCGTGTTTGGTCATCGCGCTGATGCACGCCTTCGCGTGGCCGGTGCAGGTCGCGCCGAACGTCACGCGTCCGTAGTTCAGCACGGTGAGCGCCGCTTGCAGCCCGCGACCGAGCTGGCCGAGGATGTTCTCCTTCGGCACGCGCATGTTGGTGAACCGCATCTTGCCGGTCGCGGTGCCGCGGATGCCGCACTTCTCCGCGCGCGCTTCCACCACCTCGAACCCCGGCATGTCGGGCGTCACCAGAAACGCGGTCACCTTGCCCTTGGGGTTCGCCTTATCGGGCGTGCGGGCCATCACCGTGAGGATGTGCGCGATGCCGCCGTTCGTGATGTAGTGTTTGGTGCCGTTGAGGATGTACGCGGTGCCGTCGTCGGTGGGCGTGGCGGTCATCTGCACGTTGCCCGCGTCCGACCCGGCTTCCGGTTCGGTCAGCGCGAACGCGCACAGCTTCGAGCCGTCGTAGAGTCCCGGCAGCCACTTCGCCTGTTGCTCTTTCGTGCCGAAGAGACACAGCGCGCGGACGCCGATGCTGTGGTGCGCGTTGACGAACACCGCGACGCTCGCGTCGTGCCCGCCGAGGATCTCCATCGTCTTGAGGTATTGCTGCTGCCCGAACCCGAGGCCGCCGTACGCCGGCGGGATCGTGAGCTTGTAGAGGCCGATGTCGGCCAAGCCCTGAATGACGCTGTCCGGGATGCGGGCGTCGCGGTCGATCTTCATGTGATCGATGTGCGCGTCCGCGTAGCTCTTCACCTTCGCCGCCATCTCGTCCGCCGCGGTCTGCTTGTCGGCCGCGAGCGTCGGATACGGGTAGAGCAGTTCACCCTTGAACTTGCCGAAGAACAGCGCCTTCGCGAAGCCCACGTCGGGGCCGGCGATCAGTTCTTCGACTTCTTTGCGCTGTTCGTTGATCTGCTGCGCGGTCAGAGCCATGGGGAACCCTTTCGTTCCAGCGTTGAGAGAGGGTAACGCTAGGCTGATCGGAAGTTCGAGTTGACAGTGTTTTTGGTTCATCCCCGTTCTGGAATCAGTTCGCCGGGGGAACGGAACTTTTCGCTGGAAAAGCAGCGGAATTCACGAGCCGTGTGAACCAAAAACGGGATCGAACTCGAACAAATAATTCCATCGAAAGCCCAACTTCCGATCAGCCTAGGGTAACGCGGGCGTGCCGTGATACCCTATTCTATCCGCTTCTGG
>CANLGS010000021.1 GCA_947490035.1 Gemmataceae bacterium | reverse complement strand
AGGCGCCGAACCACCCGCGACAGCAGACCCAGCGCAGGGTTGTTGAGTTTTCGGGTCGCGACGGATGTGGTACGCTGAACGGGCCGCGCGGCTTGTCTGCCGTGGCCCGACCCCGGTAAACTGGAGTGAGTTGGCCCGCCGCCCGGTTGCGGCGATTCGAGAGGAACACGCCGATGTCCCAAGAGCCGATGCCCTCTGTGCCCGCCCCGGCCCCCGTCCCGCCCGAACTCCTGGCGTGGGCGCGACAGACGTTCGAAGCCCAACAGTTCCTCGAAGAGGTCCGGGAGATCGAAGCCACCGGCGGGCGGACATTCGAGTCGCTGATCGCGGAGGTCGAAGCCGTGGTGCGGCCGTCGTGAGTCCGGGCGCACCACAACCCTACCGGGTGACTTTGTCGGGCCGGGTTTTCGACAAGGTGCGGGAACTCGCCGCCGTGGCGGCAGCGCGCGGTGACGGGGAGGCATTCCTGGCGGCCCTGCGGGAGTTTGACCACCGGTTGCGGGTGTACCCGCAGTTCGGGGATCCGCTGGTGGCTCTTTGGGAGGAGGTCGGGCAGATCCGCATCGGGATCGTGCCCCCGCTCGCCATGCGGTACGCGGTGTTCGAGGAACGGCGGCAGGTGTTCGTGGCGGCCCTACCCGTGCTGATGCCGAAGTCGCCGCCCTCGGCGTGAGCGCGGAAGCCCGAGTTCGAGAGGCTGCCACTGGCAGCCCAACTGCTTACTTTACACCGCCAAATCCTGTCCTCAATCTCTTCACTGCTTCTTGGCGGGGTGCAACACCAGATCGAACGTCGGGCGCGTGGTGCCGTCCGCAAACGTAACGCCCGCCTTCGAGTACGCGATGCGGTCCGGGTGCTTCGGGTCGCGCTCGAACTTGACCGACAGCGACACGATGCCGTACTCGGAGAGCGTCTTCACCTCGCCGGGGTCGCACACGCCGTCGCCGTTCGCGTCGTGCCACAGGGACAAGCCGTCCAACTCCGCGCCGCTTAACACGCCGTCGCCGTTGTCGTCGAGGCCCGCGAGCGCGTCGTAGCCGGTTTCCCAGAACAGCCAGAACGTGACGTTGCCGAACATCTGGAGCGCGGAGGTCACCTTGCCGCTCTTCTTCGGGTCGTGGACGAGCCACGCGGCGTTCGCGTTGATCCACGTCCACTTCTTCAGAAGGCCGGTGCCGTCGGCGTCGAACGCCACGCTCGCGCCGCGGGCTTCGAGGTCGGTCGCGGTCAACCCGTCCTTCAGCGGCACCGCGATCGGCGTGATCGGGCGCGGCAGCTTCTTGAGCTGTGTCATGCGCTCGGTCCACGTCGCGATCTCGTCCTTGTCTTTTTCCTTGTCGAGCAGCGGGATCAGGTAGCCGGCGCCCTCGCCCGTGACCGTCTGGCCGCCCAGCCCCAGCGCCTTCAAGTCCTTGTCCTTCTTCCACCCGTCCTCGACCACCGCGCGCAGCGCCTTGATCGCGTCGTCTTTCTTGTCGGTCTGCGACAGCAGCCACGCGTGCCCGAGCTTCGCGCGCAGGTCGTCCGGGGCGAGTTTGATCGCCTCCGCGTAGAGCTTGATCGCCTTGTCGAGATGTTCTTTCGCGGCCTTCAGTTTCTCCTTGTCGTCGGTCTTCGCGACGTTGTGAAACGGCACGATCGGCGGCTCGTACCCGAACCACACCGCGTCCGGCGACTTCTTGTTCACCGGCACCTCTTCGGACCGGATCGAGTACGCCATCGCGTGAACGCGCGCGAGGTTCAGCACCGCCTGCGCGTCCTTCGGGTTCTTCTGGATCGTCTCTTCCAGGTTCTTCGCGAGGCGCTCGACCGGCACCTTGTCGGTTTCGACCCTCAGGAAAATCGCCGGCGCGAACTCGGCAGCCGCGACGAGCGCGACCACCGCGAACACCGTCGCGAAACGGAACCGTGACATGTCATCTCCTCGTAAAGTGAAGGGCGAAACGGATGATACCCTAATCCGCGCGCACCGGGTAAACTGGCGGCGAGTTTCCCGTTACCCAGGAGGTTCGCAATGTCACTCTCCCGCCGCCGCTTTCTCGCCGCGTCCGCCGCGGTCGCCGCCTCGGGGGGCTTATGCCCCCCGCTCGCCTCGGCCATTGATCTCATCAAGCGCCCCGGTCCCAAGCCGGACCTGAAGCTGTCGCTGGCCGCGTACAGCATGCGGCAGTTCCTCGACCTGAAGAAGCCGACGATGACGCTGTTCGACTTCATCGACTACGCCGCGGACCTGCCGCTGGACGCGGTCGAACTCACGTCGTACTACTGGGCCGAAACCACCGACGCCTACACGGACAAGCTGAAGGCGCACGCGTCCAAGAAGAAGCTCGCGATCTCCGGCGTGCCGGTCGGCAACAACTTCTGCGTGAAGGACGACGCCGCGTACAAGGCGCAGATTCAGCTCGTGAAGGACTGGACGGCGCGGGCCGCGAAGGTGGGCGCGACGACCGTCCGCATCTTCGCGGGCACCCTGCCGAAAGGCGACACCCTCGAAGAGGCGCAGAAGCGCGTGGTCGCGGCGATGAACGAGTGCTGCGAGGTGGCCGAGAAGTTGGGCGTGATGCTCGCGCTGGAGAACCACGGCGGCATCACCGACACGCCGGAACACCTCCTCGACCTGGTAAAGCCGGTGAAGAGCAAGGCGCTGGGCGTGAACATCGACACCGGCAACTTCAAGACGGCCGACCCTTACGCGGACATCGCGAAGATCGCGCCTTACGGCGTCGTGTCGCAGGTGAAGACCGAGGTGTTCCCCGGCGGCAAGGTGCAGGAAGCGGACCTGGCGAAGGTGGTGAAGATTCTGAAGGACGCGAACTTCCACGGCTACGTGGCGCTGGAGTACGAGGCGAAGGAAGACCCGAAGGTGGCCGTGCCGAAGTACGTCAAGGAACTGCGCAAGCTGATTTCGGGGTGAGCCTGTCTCAACCAATGACAGGCCAGCGGCCTGTCCTACAACGTCACCGCGACTTCTTCGGCTTCGACTCCGGCGGCTTGTCCTTGTCCGGCTTCTTGGACAGCAGTTCGATCCCGGTGGGGCAGTCGTTCTTGAGCGGGCAGGCGCCGCACAGCGGCGTCTTCTCGACGCACAGTTCCTTCGCGTGGATGCTCATCAGCTCGGTGAACTCCGGACCGCGCGTCTTCGGGATCACGTGTTCGATGCCGCCGCGGACCGATTCCATGTCGTCGGCGTCGGTCTCCTCGATCACGTTCAGCCGGCGCAGCACGCGGAACGTCGGGCCGTCGAGCGGGATCGCGTGGCCGCCGAGCGACCGCTGCACCACCCACGCCACCGCGAAGTCGTTCACCTGCTTGAACCGCGAGATCTGCTTTGCGGCCTGCTTCAGTCCGTGGCTCTTCAGGTCTTTCTCGTTGAAGTAACGCGACACCTGCTTCGCGGCCTGCTTCAGCCCCTTCTTCTCCATGTCGCCGAGGTCGTAGGAGTAGTTCATCTCGAAGACGGCGTGCAGCACGCCAATGATCCAGCCGGCGCGCGGCCCGGCGTTCGGGAGGGACCGCAGCGCGTCGCCGACTTCCTGCACCGTGCTGACGCGGACCTCGTTCCAGTCCACGAACACCTTGCGCAGGCGCGCGTACCCGGCCTCCGCGTCCTCGGTGGTGCTGCCCTCGCGGCAGATCGCGAACAGCAGTTCTTCGAGCAGGGGGCGCGGCGGTTCCGGCTCCAGGGCGGGCAGCGGGAACCTCTTCTTGAGGACCGTGTGCGCCTGGTTCAGGAGTTGCTGCTTGTTGGTGATGGCCGGCATGTGGGTGGGACTCCGGTTCCTTGGCGTTTGCCCTGCGCGTCGTGTTCGTTCCGCGCTCTCGTTTAGCGTTCGCCCCGGAGGGGCGATGCCTGTCGGTTCTGCAAAGTCGCCCCTCCGGAGCGAACGCTAAACGGCACCATCCTGGTTGCTCGTTGGGGAGGTTGGCACATCCGCTGCGCCACTTTCCTCGTTCTTCTCGTTCTTCTCGTCGTCCTCGCCCGACTCGGCGCCTGCGGCCTGCTGCGCTTTGTCGGCGGCGAGGCGCTCGTTCTCTTCGCGGATGAGCCGGCCGATCTCGATGCTCTTCTTCACGCCCTCGTCGATGACGAACGTGACGTGCGGGATGTACCGCGACGTGAGCCGGTCGGCGAGTTTCGTCTGCACGAACCCGGCGGCGCTCTTCAACCCGTGCATCGTGAGCGCCTGTTCCTTCTCGGTCCCCATGACCGACACGAACACCTTCGCGTGCTGAAGGTCGGCGGAGACTTCCGCGCGTGTGACGGTGACGTTCTTCACGCGCGGGTCTTTCAGCTCGAACAGAATGGCGTTAGCCGCGGTCTCGCGGATCACTTCCGACACGCGTGCTATCCGGTGAGATTTCATTGCGTTTCTTATAGGGTGGGCGATGCCCACCTCTTCTTTTGGTGGCACAGACATTCCTGTCTGTGCGGCTACACCCCAAAGCACACAGACAGGAATGTCTGTGCCACAAATCAAAGGCATGGTGGGCAGTGCCCACCCTACACCACTTCGCTCCCGACCGTCACTTCGCCGCCGAGGTACTCCGCGACCGGGTGGACGCGGAGCGCCTCCGTAATCTTCTGCAACACGCCCTGAACCGCCGCGTTCTCGAACCCGACCGCGGCGAACGCGAGCGTTACCAATTTTACGTCGTCGTGCGTGTCCACTTCGGCCGCGGACACGTTGAAATCGTTGCGGACGCGGTCCAGAATGCTCCGCACGACCTGCCGTTTGTCTTTCAACGTGCGGCTCTCGCGAACGAACAACCTCACTTCGAGAGAGCCGAGAACCATAATAAGAAAGGTAAAAGGTAAAAAGTAAAAACAGAGTACGGCACAGACAGACCCGGCGTTGTCTTCCGGGTCTTCAATTTTACCTTTTACCTTTTACATTCGCTGTGAACGAACGCTCACAGCGTCCGCGCCCGGCTTTCGATCTTGAACGCCTCGATCACGTCGTCCACCTTGATGTCGTCGTAGCCGGTGATCTTCAGACCGCACTCGAAGCCTTCGCGGACTTCCTTCGCGTCGTCCTTGAAGCGCTTGAGCGAGTCCAGCCCGACCACGCGGTCGGCCGGCGGGAACACCACGATGCCGCCGCGGATGACGCGCACCCGCGCCGACCGCTCCAGCACGCCGCTGGTGACGTAACACCCGGCGATGACGCCGACCTTGCCGTGCTTGAACGTCTGGCGGATGACCGCGCGGCCCAGGTGAACCACCTCTTCGATCGGCTTGAGCCGGCCTTCGAGTTCGGCCTTCACGTCGTCTACGAGGTTGTAGATGATCTGGTACTCGCGGAGGCTGACGCCGCGCCCTTCCGACAGCTTCAGCGCCGCGTCGTCGGCGGTCACGTTGAACCCGATGACGAGCGTATCGTCCGGGCTGATGAGCGCCAGTTGCACGTCCGACTCGGTGATGGCGCCGATGCCGGCGTGCAGGATGCGGGTCGTCACCTCCTCGTGCGTCAGCTTCTCCAGCTCCTTCTTGATCGCCTCGACCGAGCCGCGGGCCTCGGCCTTCAGGATGATCTTCAGCTCGGTGATCTTCTGCCGGCTCTTGGTCGCGGCGAAGTTGTCGAGGGTCACGTTCGTGAACCGGTTGAGCTTCTCCTCGCGGTCCTTCTTCTCACGGGCCTCGGCGATCTTGGCCGCGGTGGTCAGTTCGTCCACCGCGTAGAACGGGTCGTCGGCGTTGGGCACGCCGCCGAGCCCGGTGATGAGCACCGGCGTGCTCGGCCCGGCCTCCTCGATCGCCACGCCCATGTCGTTCTGCATCGAACGGACGCGGCCGTAGTTCGCACCGCACAGGACGATGTCGCCGAGCTTGAGCGTGCCCTGCTGCACGAGGACGGTCGCCATCACGCCCTCTTCGCCGCTCATGTACCCTTCGAGGCAGGTGCCGAACGCCGGGCGGTCCGGGTCGGCCTGGAGGTCGTCGGCGATGTTGATTTCCGCTTCGATCAGGATGGCGCTGAGCAGGTCGTCGATACCCTGGCCGGTGACGGCCGAGGTCTCGATGAACTGGATGTCGCCGCCCATGTCGTCGGGGAGCAGTTCGAGGTTGTAGAGTTGGCGGCGGGTGCGGTCGATGTTGGCGTTGGGCGCGTCCACCTTGTTGATGGCGACGATGATGCGCACGTCGGCGGCGCGGGCGTGGGCAACAGCTTCCTCCGTCTGCGGCATGACGCCGTCGGTCGCGGCGACCACGATCACGGCGATGTCGGTGACGTTGGCACCGCGGGCGCGCATCTTCGTGAACGCTTCGTGGCCGGGCGTGTCGAGGAACGTGATCGGACGCTCGATGACCTTCTCGCCCGTTTCAGGGTCTTCGATCTTGTGCGTGACGGACCACGCGCGGATGACCTGCGTGATGCCGCCGACTTCGCCGGCCGCGACGTTCGACCGCCGAATCTTGTCGAGCAAACTCGTCTTGCCGTGGTCCACGTGGCCCATGATCGTGACGACCGGGGGCCGCGGGCGGAGCTTCTCCGGGTCGATGTTCTCCATCAGCTTCTCGAAGTCCTCGATCAGGACTTCTTCGGCCGTCTTCTGCCGCTTGATGACGAGCTCGATGTTCTTCTCGACGGCGATGAGCGCGGCGGTGTCGAAGTCCACCGGCGAGTTGTTGCCGTAGAGCTGGTTCGTCTCCTTCATCAGCCGCTTGGACAGCTCCACCACCTTCATGCCGATGGCGTCGGACAGGCTGCGGACGGTGATCGGCATCGCGATCTCGATCTTGCCTTCCTTGATGATGGGCGCGATCTTGCCGCGGAGCGCCTTGCGGAGCAGCGCCTGGCGCGGGCCGCGCCGCGACCCCCACTGCTGCTCGACCATGTGAACGCCGTCGGAGCCGATGACGACGGAGCCGCGATCGACGCGCGGCCCGCCGCCGCTGCCGCCGCGCCCGGCGCCGCCGGTGCGCCCGCGCTGCCGGGAGTCGCGGCCGATGACGCCGGCCTTCTTCTTCTCTTCTTCCTCGTCAACGATCTCGCCGGGGCGGGGCGGGAAGCCCGGTGCCGCGCCGGGTCGCGGCGGACCGCCCGGACGCGGCGGGTCGCCCGGCTTGGGCGGCGCGCCGGGGGCCGCGCCGGGCACGGGGCGGGAAATCTCGCCGATCGACATGCGCTGGCCGCGGTCGCTGGCCTGGCGGAGCCGGGCGATCATTTCGGGCGTGAGTTTCACCGAGTTGGTGGTGCCGGCGGGCTTGGCCGGGCCGCCGACGCCGGGCCGGTTGGGAGTGCCGGGGCCGCCCGGACCCGTCCGCGGCGGGCCGCCCTGACCGCCCTGGCCCGGAGGGCCGGGCGGGCGCTGGCCGCCTTGCCCCGGAGGGCCGGACATGGTCCGCTGTTGCGAGCCGGGGGGCGGCGCGCCGCCGCCGGTGCGCGGCGCGGCGATGTGCTTGGGCGGCGGCGGCGCCGGGCGGCGGCTCAGCACCGACGGCGACGACGGCATACCCGCGTTCGTGGGGATGACGTTCTTCGGCGGTACCGGCGGCACGGGCGGCGCCTGAACCGTCACGGTCGGCGTCGGAACCGAGGCCGGTGCCGACGGCGCGCTCGGTGTGGTTGTCGTGGTCGACGCGGCGGGCGTCGGGGCCGCGGCGGTAACGGCCGGCGTCGCGGGCGAGGCTGGCGCTTCAACTGCGGCGGGCGTCACCACGGGCGTGGGCGCGGCAGTTGCGACCGGAGCCACAGCCGCGGCCGGCGCCGCGGTGGGAGGCGCCGGCGTAGCCGAACGCGGCGCGACGGGCGCGGGGCGCCCGCTCAGGTTCCGCATTCCAGGTCCGCCGAGCGGAGGAATGACGTTCTTCGGCGGCGCGGCCGGTGCTGGGGACCGAACAACGGGCGTCAGAACGGGCGTCGCCGACACGGCAACAACGGTCGGCGTAGGCGCGACGGGTTCAGGCGCCGGCGCCGGCACGACTCCGGCCACGGGCACGACCGGTGCCGCGGGCTGCGCGACCGGTTCGGGCGCCGCCTTCGGGATCACTTTGGGGATCGCGTGGATGGGCTGCTTGACGAGCGGGGGCACGATGTTCTTGGGCGTCGCGCCGGGTGCGGGCGCGGGCGCGTGACCGGCGCCGGGCTTCGGGCCTTTCTTGGACCGTTCCTTCAGCGACTCGGCCTGTTCGGGGATCAACCCGCTCAGTTGGTTGGTGATCTCGGCGAACCCGAGTTCCTTGCAATAGTCGAGGAGCAATTTGCTCTCGACGTTCAACTCCTTGGCCAGGGTGAACACCCGGACCTTCTTCTCTTTCGTGTCTTTCGTGTCTTTCGTGTCTTTCGACGTCGTGTTCGACAAGCAGAACTCCTCTGGGGTGCTCCGAACAAACCCCGAACCGGCCCGCGCGCGGCGGGCATACCGGATCGACCGACGGCGCCCCGAATGAGTTATATTCTAATCACGCCGCGTCCTGGGACAATGCGGAATGGTGGCAACGCGGAACTCGGAACTCGGAACTCGGAACTGAAGAGCAAGAATTGGAGGCATTTCGCTCCGTTTCTTGGCCTTCATTCTTCGTTCCGCATTCCGCATTCCGCGTTCCGAATTCCGCGTTTGTTTCATTCGGAGGCCGGCTTGTCCGCGTCGGAAGGCGCGGCAGCCGGCGTCTCGGTCGCCTCACTGTTAGAGACGACGCTCGGCTCGGTGGGTTCGGAGGCGTCGGAAGTTTCCCCGGCTTCGGCGGTCGCGGCGCCCTCGGCAGCCACGCCCGTTTCGCCGGCTTCGGCGGGCGCTTCGGCCGCGAGTGCCGCTTGCGCTTCGGCTTCCTGGCGAGCCTGCTCCGCGTCGGCGCGGGCTTGCTCCACGGCAGTTTCTTCGGCTTGCCGGCGCTCGTCCTCGACGCTCCGCTCCATCTCGTCCGCGTACTCTTCCGCGTACATCACGATCTCGTCGGCCTGCGGTTCCGGCAGCCCGGAAACTTCTGCCAGGCCCGCGGCGTCGGTCATGGTGATGTCGTTGTACGACAGGAACCCCTGGTCGATGAGCGCGTTGGTGAGGTCCGGGCTGGCGCTCGGTAACTGCCCGAACCACCGTTCGGCGCGCTCCAGAGACTCGGCCAGTTCGTCGTGGGTCATGATCTCGATGTCCCAGCCGACGAGCTTGGACGCGAGCCGGACGTTCTGCCCGCGGCGCCCGATCGCGAGCGACAGTTGGTCGTCGGTGACGAGCACGATGGCGCGGCCGAGTCGAGGGTAGGTGAACACTTCCGAGATTTGCGCCGGCTGGAGCGCGTTCGGAATGAGAACTTGCAATGCGTCGTTCCACCGCACGATGTCGATGCGCTCGCCGTTGAGTTCCTCAATCACGTTCTTGATGCGGCTGCCGCGAACGCCGACGCACGCGCCGACCGCGTCCACCTTCATGTCGATCGAAGTGACCGCGACCTTCGAGCGGTAGCCGGCTTCGCGAGCGACGGCGCGGATGTCGATGATGCGCTCGCCGATCTCCGGAATCTCTTCCTCGAAGAGCGCTTTCACGAACTCCGGGTGCGCGCGGGAGAGCACGATTTTCACCCGGTTGCCCTGCTTCCGCACTTCCATGATGATGGCTTTGACGCGCTCGCCGACGTGGTGCGTCTCGCCGGGGATCTGCTCGCTCCGCGGGAGGAGGGCCTCGGTCTTGGCGTTCAACTGAACGATCGCGGTGCCGGCGTCCACGCGGGTGACGGTGCCGACGACCAGTTCGTGCTTCTGGCCGGTGTACTCGTTGTACACCGTGTCCGATTCGGCCTCGCGGATCTTCTGGATAATCATCTGCTTGGCCGACTGCGCCGCGATCCGCCCGAGCGTGATCGGGTCGAGTTCCAACTCGCCGTACTTGGCGACGATGTGGCCGGTCGCCTCGTCGATGGTGACGTGGACGCCCTCTTCCACCGCGAAGTGGCGCTCGGCGGCGACCTTGATGGCGGCGGCGATGCCCTGGAAGATGACCTTCTTGTCGATCTTCCGCTCCTCGTGGAGCTTGTCCACGAGTTCGACGATCGCGCCGCCCATGTCCTTGGGCTTTTCCTTCTCCAGGACTTTCTCTTTCTTGGTCGCCATGTGTGGCCCTCGACGAACGGCCGGCGGTAAACGCCGGCACCGGCTTGGGGATGACGCTGCACGCCGCGGTTGCCGGGTGCGGTCCGGCGGCCGTGAGCCGCGGTGACCGACGCCCGACACCCCGACGCGAGCGGCCCGCAGCCGGTGCATCGTTGGTGTGATTGTTGATATCATTCTTGCGCCGGGCGCGCTCGGAAGCAAGAGGGGCTTGGGAAAATGCGAAAAACGCGACCGCTACGACCGTGTGTGCTGACGGACCACCGGCCGTCGGCTGCGACAACGACGACATGCTGAACCACTGCCGCGACGCCGACGCACGTTCGCGGGTGCTGGGTTGTCGATCTGGTGTTGGGGAAGGAATGACGCTACGCTTAACGGTGGAGGTGCCGCATGTCTGCTGTGATCCAAGCCCCGCAAACGCTCATCGAGTCGGTGGCCGCGATGCGGTTCCCGGCCAAGACCGACGCGATCCTGCGTTCGCTCATGGACCGCAACACGAACGGCCAACTCACGCCCGGTGAGCGCGAGCAGTTGGAAGCGCTCGCGGAATTGAGTGAGGAAATTGCACTCGTTCGCGCTCAGGCGCTTCGCCTGTTGGGACGGGCGCCGACGTGAGTACGTCGTGGGCGGAAACCACGCGGCAGGTAATTGCACGCGCCGGCAACCGGTGCGAATACTGCCGGATGCACCAGTCGCTGCAAGGCGCGACGTTTCACATCGAACACATCGTTCCGCAATCAGCCGGCGGTTCTGATACGGCCGACAACCTCGCCCTTTCGTGCCCCAGTTGCAACCTGAGCAAATCCAACCGCGTCGTCGTGCCGGACCCGCAAACGAATCAAGAAGTGCCGCTTTTCAACCCGCGAACGGACCGCTGGTTGGATCACTTCACCTGGGACGAAGACTGGCGAATCGTCGGCCTCACCCCGATTGGGCGGGCAACCGTCGCGGCATTGAATCTCAATCACCCACGACGGGTCACGATCCGAGAAGCGGAGGAGTGGTTCGACCTGTTCCCGCCCGACGGGTGATTCACTTCGACGATCAAGCGCGACTGCCAGTTCCTTGCTCGGCGCGCCCGGTGCGGGTACAACTAACGCCACCTCCCGCCGCTATCCCGGAGTCCGCTCGATGGAGCCGCGCCCGCCGAAGCCGTCCGCACCGCCGATGGCCGAACCCGTCGAAGAAGCCGGTGAGACCAGTCGCGGACCGCGACCGAAGTAGCCGCCGCGCTCGCCGCGATCGAGAAGACGCTGCACGCCCCGACGGTGATTCAACTGCCCGCGGACGGTTCTTCCACTGCGGCGCCGGCCGTGTGGGATTCCCTGGACACGACCGAGGAGAACACCGCGCCGCGCCCGGTGCGCGAGCCGCGGGCCGCGCCGAAGGCCGAGCGCACCCGCACCGGCGAACGCGAAGCACCGCGGGCCAGATCAACGCCGCGGGCGCCGGCACCGCGGGGGCTGCCGTGGGCGTGGATCGCGGGCGCCGCGGTGCTGGGCGTCGTCCTCCTCGGCGGACTGGTCTGGGTTGTTGTCGCCGCGACGCGGCCCGCCACCAAGAAGGACGAAACCGTCACGCCCAAGCCGACGCCCGTCGTGCCCAAACCGGTCGATTCAAAGCCGAAGGTGATACACCCGGACGACCGCAAGGCCGCGACGACTTTCCGCGAACACCGCGCCACGCTCATCGTCCTGCCGGAAGGCGAGCCGCTGCTGACCGTCAAGCCGGACGACCCGCTGCCGGCGGGCAAGTTCGCGCTGATCGAGGTCAACTTCGTCGGCGTCGAGAAGGTGCACGCGAACTACGCGGCCGACACGCTCCTGCCGAACGTCGCCGGGCTGAAGTCCCTGGCCCGCATCCGCATCCAGACGCGGCTCGACCTGAGCGCCGATCAAGTGACGGCGATGACCGCGATGCCGCTGTTCGCCACGCTCGAACGGCTGGAGACCGCGACCGAACTGACGCCGAAGTCGCTCGCGGAACTAAAGAAGTTCAAGTCGCTGCGCGACCTGACGTGCCGCATCCCGGCGGCCGACGACGCCCTGTTCGTGCAACTCGGCGACTTCCAGAACCTCATGTTCCTGACCGTTCTGGACCTGCGCCAGAGCGACGACGTGACCGAGAAGGGCTGGCGCGCGGTGGCGAAGTTGCCGCTGGTGAAGCTGTTCTTCTACGACTCGCGGATCAGCGCGGCCGCGTTCCGCGCGCTGACCGCGAAGGGCGCGCAGCGCGCACTAATGATCGCGGGCGGGACGTTCGACGCGGAAGCGCTTCTGGAACTGAGTACGCGGCCGTCGGACCTGTCGGACTGGTTCTGGTTGGACTTGAGGAGGTGACCGACGAGAACGTGCTGCACCTGGCGAAGGTGACATCGTTGAAGAAGCTGGACGTGACGCAGACGTCGGTGACCGAAATGGGTAAGCGGACGTTGCAGCAGCGGCGCCTCGATATGAAGATCGAGCGCCGGGCGGGCGCCGCAGTGCCGCCGGGCTGACCTCAGTCAAGTTGGAGCGATGCGCACGCCTGGGCGTAAGTTAGTTCCAGTTCCAGAGGAACGACCCGTTCGCGACCGAGCCAGAGCGGAACGGTCGGCAACTCGAAGCCGACGCCGAGTTGGTATGCCGCCACATCGAGGGCGAGCGAAGGGCCGGTGCTGCCGACGCCGCGGGTCGCCCGGTACACCATCGCGGACAAACCCGTCGGCGATGACCAGCGCAGTGCGTTGGCCCCATCGATCAGATCGCACAGCTCGTCGTGGAGGTCGGACCGGCGGTTCGTCACGGTGTCCACAACGACGACCGAAATTCCCTTCTGAAGGTAGCTCCCGCACTTCACAGCAAACGTATGGCGGTTCTCGTCGCGATCCTTGTTCGCCTCGCTCACGAGTTCGATCGCCGCGACCAACTCCCACCCACCACTCCCGCGGTACACTTTTACCTCGAACAGGTCCGGGTCGGTGAACCCGACGGCAGCCGAAAGGCTTGTCGCCGGGGCGGTGAACACCGGCGCGGCGGTCGCCACGCCCCCGCCGCTGCCGTTCAGCCCCTCGAACAGCGAGCCTCGTTCGTTCCGTTCCAGGGTCGCGACATCGGCTTGGATCTGCGCGCCGAAGTGCCGTCCAGATTGGGCCGTGTACTTCCGGCGCTCCAGGTGAGTCGCGTTCAGGCGGTCCACCATCTTCACAACCCAATTGCCGTGGAAACTGGACCACGGACAGAAGGTCGCGAGCGGCGGATGAAAGTGATCGAGTAGCGGCATGGCGTGTTCCTCCTCGCCTCATGTTACCCGAAGCGGCGCGCAAAGAAAAACGCCGGAGGCTTTCGCCCCCGGCGTTTCGTGATGCACAGACAGGAATGTCTGTGCCACAAGTTGCGTCACACCGCGGCCAACTCCGCGCCCTCGCCGGCGAACCGCTCCGCCAGGGTCGGGTCGATGCCCTCGAGGACTTCCTTGAGGCGCAGCCGGGCGACGTGCAGCCGCCGCTTCACGGTGCCCGTCGGGACCGCGAACTCCCGCGCGATCTGCTTCAGGCTCCGGCCCCGGATGTAGAACGCCTCCAGCGTCTGCCGGTCGAGCGGCTTCAACTCTGCCAGCGCGGTCTTGAGCTGCTCGCCCGCCTCGCCCGCCGCGAAGTTCTCCTCCGCGGTCCGGGTCCGGGCCGCGACCGCGTCCAGCATCTCCGGGTCGGCCCCGAAGAGCGGGCCGCGCCGGGTCAGCCGGTTGATCGCCATCCGCGCGGTGATCCGCCGCAGCCACCCGGCGAAGCACCGGGGGTCGCGCAGTTGCGGCAGCTTCCGCATCGCGTGGACGAACACGTCCTGCGCCAGCTCCTGCGCCTCGAGCGGGTCGCGGACCCGGCTCAGCGCCATCGCGTAGACGCTGCCCTGGAACCGGGTGACCAGCTCGCCGTAAGCCTCGCGGTCGCCCGTCTTCGCCTTCTCGATCAGCACAGTGATTTCAGTCCAGCTCATGATTGGGTTCCTGTCCCGATCCGCTCCCGTGTTTTCATCGCTGGCGCGGCGCAACCGGTTCGGGAACGCGGCCCTCCTCGGATCAGAGAAGGGGGCCGACGTGTTCCGTCTTCGGGCGGCTTCGGGTAGCAATCCCCGACTCGCGCCTCAAACGCCCTCTCATTTCGAGAGGACATCGGCGCGAACAATCGTCGGGAACAGAAACCCAAAAAGCCGCGGCGGCTTTTGCCCAGGAGGTCGGCGTGAAGTGGTTCGTTCGCGGGGCGTCACGTGCGACGGCGATGCTCGCGAGGCGACTGAAAGCGCGTGGCCTTCGTCTGCTTCGTGACACCGGCGCACCGTGCGACCCGACGAGGTCTCACTCGCACCAATCCGGGACCAGCGTGATAGAGTGAAAAATCCTGGTTGTGGCCGATAGCCAAAACGCACCGCGACTACGGTTGTTCATCTGAGCCTGCGCACAGGCTCGCGTGGTCAATCCGAATCGAACTTGCGCTTAAGCCGTGGGCCACCTCACTTTCCGGCCGTCGTCGCCGGAGTCGCGTCACGCCGTAAGCTTTGTTTGTCGCAGTTCCGGGCCGGCGATTGGCAGTCGCGGCGGTTCCGGTTTCTGACGACGCTCACGGGGGTGAAGCGATTCCGGCTGTTGTCTGTGGCTGTCGGCGACCAGTTCGCACTGGAGGTAAACGACCACGAGACGACGGCGCGGGGACCAGGGGGAAGACATCCGACCGGACCGGCCGGGGGCACGGCGTCTGGACAGCCTGCCCGCATCTGCTTTCGCATACGCGGTGCGGACTGTTCCTGCCGTGACCGGACCTGTTCGGTTACCGGATTGGGGGACAGGGTGTCCGCGTGATAGGCTCCAGCCTCGAACCCCAGACCGAGGCGATTGGCCGGCGACGCGATCAGCTTCACGCTGGTCGCGGTCGTGGTCTTCGTCGTCAGGGTCTTCAGGATGTTCAGGGTCATGGCACACCTCCGCGGACGTTGTGACGCGGCTCGGCAGCCGTGTCAGATGGATGATTTAAGACATCGCGAACGTAAGAGGAAAGAAGGTTAGGGGACACGTGAAAACGACATCGAGCCGGAATCCTCCGGCTCGAACCGGTAACAGTAACCGGTCTTGTTCCATTTAGCAACCGGCTCTCGCCGATTTTTCCACATTTTCAGTCGGCCAATGAAACGCACCGAGGTGAACTCCCCGGTGCGTCTACTTCTCGGACACACATCCCTACCCAATGGTTCGCGCGATTGGCGAAATTCTTTGGGAGAATTTCTTGGTAGGTGCCGCTTGCCGAGCGGCACGGGCTGGCTTGCGTGTGGGCGTTGCGAAGCCGTCTGGGTAGGTGCCGCTTGCCGAGCGGCACGGGCTAGCCCCCGTGGGGCCGACACGGGCACACCCGAAGCGACGGCACTTGCGAAGCCGTGCCGCTCGGCAAGCGGCACCTACCCCAACCGTGGTCCTCGTAGCGCTTCGATGGGCTAGTGCCACAACTCGCATCCAACATTTCATCAGGTGGCAAGGCTTTGTGGTTTGTGTAGGTTTCGTGGTTTGACGCGGCGGTGCGGCGGGACGAAGTTGGCTCGGCGGTTCTTTTGGAGGGGCT
>CANLGS010000020.1 GCA_947490035.1 Gemmataceae bacterium | reverse complement strand
GTTCACATCCGCGACTGGCCCACGCAACAGGTGTTCAAGAGCGGGCGCACGGTGTCGGAAACGAAGTACACCAACGCTGGGCCTCGCTCGGAAAAGGTGAAGCCCGACGCGCTCGCGCCGGTGGTCGTGCCGCCGAAAGGCGCGATCCCGGACGCGGAGTTCCTACAACCGGGCGACACGTCCGGGTGGGTGCCGCTCGGTCAATTGCTTGACGCGCTCAATAATTCGCAGTGGTTCCCGAAGGTCACAACCAAGGGCAAGGGCGGCGACGTGTACCTGCGGCTGGAGTTCGGCATCCCCGACGGCAAGGGCGGCGTCAAGGTGGTGAAGGACATCACCGTGAAGGGGCCGGCGCAGAACCTCTCGCCCGCGTGCTTCGACGTGCCCGGTTGCGTGAACCCGAACCCCGACCACTTGGCCGCGCTCATCAAGCGATACTGGAAGCCGGAAATCCGCACGCAGAAGGAAGTGCTGGACTGGCTGAACGCGGAGGTCGCGAAGTTCCCGAAGGTGGGCAGCGTGCCGAAGCGGATGCCGGTTTACAGCATCATGGGTTTCAGCGGCGCGGCCGGCGTGTTCCCCGAAGCGAAGCAGCTCGCGCTCGCGCTCGGCGACAACACCGCGTTCGGCGGCATCGGCAAGAAGCGCGAACTGGTCGCGCACTGGGGCGACCCGTCAGTGGACTGGATCAAGAAACAGGAACTGACCCGCAAGGGCGGGTTCGACGACCTCGGTATTGTGAGCTATGGCGACGAGATTCACCTCCCCGCGATCCCGCTCAAAGACGACGAGTTCGCGAAGTGGCTGACGGACAAGGGCGTCAAGGTCGAGGGCGTGGTGAAATATACAACCGACAAGAAAGACTCGCTGTATTACTACTCGCAGATCGCGGCGAAGGAGAAGGGCGGGGCGAAGTACGCCGCCGGTACCGCGTACTACAAATCGAAGGGCGTTCTCACCGGCGCGAACTACTCGCCGCACGCGAACTACCTCGTCACCGAGATCGACTACATCCGGCCCTTCAAGTTGAAGGCGCTGACGATGCCGTGGGCGGAGGACTACACGTGGCAGGTCGCGGAGTTCAGCCCGCAAGTGGTCGGCTATCTCGTGAGCGGCTTGCGCGCCGGGGCGAAGTACGACGACCTGCCGATTCACATGTACGTGATGCCGCACTCGCCGGGGCAGTTGTCGAACGAGTTCCGCCTGAGCTACTACACATCAATCGCGCACGGCGCGAAGATGATTAACTACTTCTGCGCCACGCCGTCCGCGGTGGGCGGCACCGAGAACTATGTCGATAGTTCCGACCTGAAGATGTGGAAGGAAATCTACACCTGCACCCACGAAGCCGGCATCTTTGAAGACTACATCATGGACGGCAAAGTGCGCCCCGCGAAGGTCGGGCTGCTGCTCTCCAGCACCGACGAGCTGATTACCGGCGTCAACAATTTCTCGCTCGCGCTTCACAATAACGAACGCAAGGCGCTCTACTACGCGCTCCGGCACTCGCAAACACCGGTTGATTTCCTCTCCGAAGACGACGTGATCGAAGGCCGCGCGAAAGACTACAAGCTCATCTACGTCACACAGCAGTATCTCCATTCCAAGTGTGTGGATTCGTTACAGAAGTGGTGCGAGAATGGCGGCACGGTGGTCGCGATGGCCGGCGGCGGGTACCTCGACGAGTTCCAGAAGGAGAACCCCGCGACCGCGAAGTTCTACGGCGCAACGGGGAGCAAGATCACAACCGACCCCAACCTCGTATCCAAGTATCTGCTGAAGGATAACACGCCGTTCTTCAGCAAGCACGACCTGCCGCAATACGAAGCGATGGACGCGGTGCAGTGGAACCTCGCCGGGTTGCCGAAGAAGGACCAGGAAGCGAACCCGACGCCGAACCACGTGTTCAACGTGCCGGTCATCGCGTGGAAGCAGTCGCTCACGGTGACCGACGGCACGATGATCGGCAAGTTCAAGGACGGCTCGCCCGCGGTGATCTCGAAAACGCACGGGAAGGGCCGCGCGATCCTGTTCGGGTTCCTGCCGGGGCAAGCGTACTTGCAGAGCGGCCTGCCGGTGCGCCCGGTCGATCGCGGCGCGAGCGCGGACAGTTTCTCGCACTTCCTGCCCACCAGTATGCGATTGCACCTCCTGCCCCGGCTCACGGACGATTTCCTGGGGTTCAACGCGCGCGACGCGAAACCGGTCGTCACGACGGATGGCCTGGTCGAGACGACGTGCATCGACACCCCGGCGAAGGGCGACGCGCCGGCCCGCCTCGCGGTGCCGCTGATTAACTGGACCGGTAACGAACTCACCTCGCTCACGGTCACGATTCGCGGCGTGGACAAGGTGAGCAAGGTGCGCAGCGTCGAGCGTGGCGAACTGAAGTACACACAGGTGAAAGGCGGCATCCAGATTCAGATGCCGCTGAATGTCGCAGATATGTTGTTGATCGACAGGTGATTTCGATCCGCCCACCCTTTACAAAGGGTGGGCTTGATATGGTTTTCTCAACTCCTCTTCTCCTAACCATCCCATGCGCACCTCCCTCTCTCTCATCGCGCTTGCGCTCTTCGCTTCGCCCTGTTGGGCGCAGCCCAAAGAGGCGCCGTTCGCCTATGCGCCGGCGACCGCGTACCACATCCTGCCCGGCACGCACACGGACGAGTCCGGTTACTTCTCGCTGTGCGAAGGCAAGAACGGAAAAATCTACGTCGGCACTGCGGCCTATGGCATCAACGCGTACCTCATCGAGTTCGACCCGAAGACCGGGAAGCAGCGGATCGTTATCGACGTGAATAAGGTGTGCGGACTCACCACACCGGCGAAGCCGACGTTTGCGGCGCAGTCGAAGATTCACACGCGGAACTATGTTGCGCCGAGCGGCAAGATATATGTGGGGAGTAAGCAGGGCTACGAATACAAGGGCGAGAAGGTCGCGTACCCCGGCGGGCATGTGATGGTCTACGACCCGGAAACGGACAAGACCGAGAACCTCGGGATCGCGTTCGCGGGCGAGGGTGTGAACGACGTGACCGCCGACGAGAAGGCCGGACTTGCCTACGTCGTGACGTGCGAAGATCACCACTGGATGATTCTTGATCTCAAAACCAAAAAGTACCGCGAGCCGGACCCGAGTTTGCGCCTCACGGCTTACGCGCAGACGCTAGTCGATAGCAACGGCCGCGCGGTCGTCGTCACGAAGGACTTCAAACTCGCGCGCTTCGACCCCGCGACGAACAAGCTCGAAGTGCTGGAGTTCGCGTCCGACGGCAAAGCTCTCGGCACGGCGGGCGACCGGCTCGGGCCGGCGTGCTGGGCGCTCGCGGCCGACGCGAAGACCGCGTACCTCGTTCGCATGTCGGATTCGACGCTGTTCCGAATCGACCTCGCGGTCGGCGGCCCGAAGGTGCCGGTCGCGGACCTGGGCCGGATGATCGAGGGGAAAGGGTTCGACTCGCGCGGCTCGCTGACCGTTGGCACGGATGACAAGGTTCACGCGCTCTATCGCGTCAACAACGACACGAAGTTCGGCGGCGGGTATTTGCACCACCTCGTCACGCACGACCCCGCGACGAAGACGATGAACGACCGCGGCGTGCTGACCGTGAAGAACCCGGACTGGTTCGACTTCGCGCCGAAAGACGGCAAGCCGAAGCCGTGGAGCCACGGGTTCCACAAACTGCCCGACGGAACGTGGACGCCGCTTCACGCGCACATGGCTCTCACGCAGGCGAAGAACGGCGCCTTCTACGCCACTATCATCTATCCGTTTACGTTGCTCAGGATTGAAGCGAAGGATTTGAAGTGACTTTGCGCCGCTTGCGGCTTCGCAACTTGCAAAGCCGCAAGCGGCGCCAACCTGTCACTTGCTGTTCTTCTGCACGAAGTCGCGGAACGACTTGTTCAGCGGGTCCGTGTTGTTCACGAACTGGATGATGATCGTGTAGTGGTTGCGGTCCTTGCACTTGATGAGGTCGCACGGGCTTTCGGCCTTCTTCAGCGCGGCGTGCATGTTGTTGCCCATCTTGTCCAGCGCCGGGAAGTCGCTGTCCGCGTAGGCGATCAGGAACGGCGGGTGCTTGCCGACGACGTGCGTGATTGGCGACGCCAATTTGCACACCTTCTCGTCCTTGCCGAACGGCCCCTCGAACACCTTCTCGCCCGCGACGATCTGGTACACCCCGCTGAACGCGGCGACGCCCTTGATCTCGTCCGGCGCGTGCTTTTCGGCCTTCAGGTACTGCGGGTCGGTGGCGAGCAGCGCGACGAGGTGCCCGCCGGCGGAGTGGCCGCACAGAAACAGTTGATCCTTCTTCCCGCCGTACTTCGCGATGTTCTCCGCGGTCCACGCGAACGCCTTCGCGATGTCCTCGATGTGCCCCGGATGCTTCACCGCGGGCGACAGCCGGTAGTTGCAGATGACGCACCCGATGCCGTCGTTGGCGAGCGACTTGCCGAGTACCTCGTACAGGTTCTTGTCGCCCGACTTCCAACTCCCGCCGTGGACGAACAGCACGGTGGGGAAGTCTTTCTTGCCCTTCGGCGTGTACACGTCGAGCGCGTGCCGTTCCTTGTCCGCCCCCTTGTCGGTGCGGTACGCGATGTCCGCGTGCTTCTCGTACATCACCGGCTTGTCGTCGGCCGGCGCCCCGATGCCCAGCGCCGCCAGTACGCACAACACGTCCATCGCGGATGCCTCTTTATCCAGTAGGGATGACAGGTGATTGTAGAGTACGGGCCAGTCTCGCGGAATCTGTTTCATGCGAGGTTAGATAGGCGCCCGCGGCGCGGGATTCGTGGTCAGCCGTTCAGAACGCGGGCGTACACGTCTTCGTTGAACCCGACGACGAGCGTGCGCCCGACGCGGGCCGTGGGCGCCCGGAGGTTGCCGGTCGGCCCCATCATACGCGCGAGCAGTGTCGCGTCGTCCGGCCGGTCGTTCTTCAGGTCGAACGTCTCGACCTTCTTGCCCTTCGTCGCGACGAGCGTGTCGATGCCGTCGAGCAGCGCGAGTGCCTCCGTTTCGTCGTAACGAATCTTGGTCGCGTTCACGGTTTCGATCACGGTTACCGATTCTTGCCCAAGGAACCCCTGGGCCTTCTGACACGTGATTCAGCCGCGCCGGTCGTACAAGAAGTCGATGCGCTTCGTCATGGAAGTCTCCAGTGGGGCGCGGCCCCTGCGGGACCGACGCTAAACCTTGTGTTGTAGGTCGAACTCAAATACGTCGTCATCCACGAACGCGCCGCTTGGCAAGTCGTACACGCGCCGCACGCCCTTCAGGTGATGGCCGTCGATGGTGTAGTCGTGGTAGCCCCAGCGCTTCGTTTGCGTCGAACTGCCTGTGCAGATGGTGGAAAAGGGTAGGTTCGCCGCGCGCGGCAGAACGTACCAGCGGTGGCGGTGGCCGTGTAGCCAGAGGTTCACGCCGCAGTCGGCGGCGGTGTCGCGCGCCGCGCGCCAGTCGCGGAGGCGGTGCCAGCGCGGTTCCGGTTGGTGGTTCTCCATTAATAAGGGGTAGTGGCTCACCACAATGCGCGGCCCGGCGTCGAGCGTCGCGCACAACTCGCGGAGGCGCTGCAACTGCGCGGCGCCGACGCGCCCGGAGGCGTCCCAGAACAGGAAGTTCGGTTTCGCGGAGTTTAGCGCGATCAGCCACACGTGCCCGACCTTCCGCGCGAACGGGTACGCGTCGGCGCGCACGCGCTGGCCGTGCTGCCAAGGCGCGAACGATTCCTCGAAGAGCCGGTCGCGGACGGAGCGCTTCAGGTACAGGTCGTGGTTGCCCGGCACCGCGATGCCCGGCGGCTGCGTCGGGTCGGTCACGCCGAGCCGCGCCGCCGCTTCGCGCATTTCCGAGGGAAAGCCGAGCGCGGTCGCGTCGCCGGAGAACACCAACTGGTCGAAGGCGCGCGACGCGAACTCCGCCCGCAGCGCGGCGGTCACGTCGTTCGCGTGCTCAAAGCGTTTGCCGCGGCCGAGCACCTGCACGTTCACCCAACCGGCGGTGCGCTTGTTGAACGCGTCCCGCGCCCGCCAGCCGAGCGGCCGGGCGGTCAGGTGGATGTCGCTGAAGTGAGCCAGCTTCACGGCCATAGTGCGGAACGCGGAGTGCGGAACGCGGAGCGCGGAATACAACCGACCACTGTAGGGTATCGCGGACCGCGACCGGCGACAGGTGTTTTCCGTTCCGCGCTCCGCACTCCGCGCTCCGCGTTGGGAACATGATTTCGTACAGCTTCCCCGGCAAGGTGGTTCTCGTCACCGGCAGCTCGCGCGGGATCGGCGCCGGCGTACTGTCCGCGTTCGCCCGCGCCGGCGCGACGTGCGTGCTGCACTTCTGGGACGACCCGGACGGCGCGAACCGTCGCGACGCCGACGCGCTCGCGGCCGAACTTCGCGCGCTGCCAAGCAAGCCGCCCGTGCACGTGTTCGCGGGCGACGTGCGCGACGCGAAGCAGGTCGAAACGCTGATGGCGCAGGTGAAGGAGCAGTGCGGCGGGCTGGACGTTCTCGTGAACAACGCCGGCATCATCAAGGACCGCACCCTCAAGAAGATGACGCTCGACGAGTGGCACGCGGTCATTCAGACGAACCTCGACGGCGTGTTCCACTGCTGCAAGTACGGCACCGAGGTCATGCGCGACGGCGGGCGGATCGTGAACGTCGCGTCGGTGGCCGGGCTGGTCGGGTTCCACGGGCAGACCAACTACGCGGCAGCCAAAGCGGGCGTGATCGGCCTGACGCGCGTTTTGGCGAAGGAACTGGCGCGGCGACAGATCACCGCGAACGCGGTCGCGCCGGGCGTGATCCAGACGCCGATGCTCGGCGAGGTCAAGCCGGAAGTGATGACGGAATACCTGAAGCAGATTCCGGCCGGGCGGCTGGGCAAGCCCGAAGACATCGCGAACGCGGTGCTGTTCTTGGCGACCGAGGAGAGCGGGTACATCACCGGGCAGGTGCTTCCCGTCACCGGCGGGTGGGTGTGACCCATAGCCGCGCCCGCGGCGGTGGGGTATGCTGACCTGAACCGATACTCGAGGGCCATCTCCGATGAAACGGCACGCGCTGCGCGGTTTGGTGATGCTCGGACTCATCGCGCTGGTGACTTCCGTCGCCAGCGCCCAGACCACGACGGACACGGTCGAGGTGCGCAACCGCAAGGACGGCACCACCAAAACCTTCAACGGGCAGTTCAAGGTCGGACCGGGCGGGTTCCAGGTGTTCAGCGGCGAGAAGTTAGAGAAGGCGAGCGAGGCGTTCGCGCCGGACGACATCGTCAAGGTGATCATGGGCAATATGCCGGGCGTGGACGCCAACGCGTTCAACGGCTTCAAGACGAAGGAAGACAAGAAGACGACGAAGGACTACACGGACGCTATCGCCGGGTACAAGGACCTCACCAAGAAGGCGACCACGGACCGCGGTCGGCGGTATCTGGAGTACAAGGTCGCGAGCGTCAACCAGAAGATCGTGGACGAACTCGACATGGAAAAGGGATGGAAGGAGAAGGCCGACGAAGCCATCTCCGCGTGGCAGGGCTTCATTGGCAACTACACCGAGGCGGGGAAGTTCGGGTGGGAGGTGTGGCCGGCGGTCCGGTCGGTCACCCGGTTGCAGATCGAGCGCGGCAAGTACGACGACGCGGCCAGCGCCTGGGGCAACCTGAGGAAGTCGGTGGACCTGCCGGCGGACGCGAAACTCGAAGCCGGCTTGCAGGAGGTCGATCTCAAGATTCGCAGCAAGTCGTACGCGACCGCCGCGACCGCCGCCGCCCCGGCCGGGGAATTGGACAAGGTGGCGGTCGGGTCGCGCAAGGAGCGGCTCGCCATTTACGACCTCGCCGCGAAGGCCGGGACCAGCGGCAAACTGACCGAGGGCGTCGAGGCCATCAAGGCCGCGATGGAGAAGACCAAAGACACGGCCGTCCACGCCACCGGGTTCGCGATGATGGGCGAACTGTACCTCGCCGCCGGCAAGCCGCGCGACGCCATGTGGATGTTCCTCTGGGTGGAAACGGTCGTGAACCAGGACAAGGACGAGGTGTTCAAGGCGATCTCGCGCCTGGCCGAGATGTTCGAGAGCCAGATGATGGACGAGGAACAGGCCAAGAAGTACCGCGAGAAGATCAAGCGCTTCCGCGGCACGTTCTAAACGAGAGGAAGAGTGTTCACCGCAGAGACCGCGGAGACCGGAGAGAGGAATCGATTTCTTAACACTCTCGTTTTCTCTCTCCGGTCTCCGCGGTCTCTGCGGTGAACACTCTTCCTCTTCGGTCCGGTTCTTCCTCCTGTTCGTATTACCGCGCCTGGCTTCCCCATCTTCCCCCGTCTTTGGATTGTCCCGGTTTGGCGAGCCGGGTAAACTGTGCAAGGATTGCCCGGTGCCGTCGGTTCGAGGCGATTTGCAATGTGGTCGCATATCCTGTTCGCGGCGGACAACCCGCTCGACCGACCGGAAATCATCTACGGCTTCGCCGGCCTCGTGGTCGCGCTGCTCGCGGGCGCCTTTGCCATCTCGCTGGCCGACAAGTGGCGCAAGCGCACCGCCGCCCCGGTCCGCGGCGACGAAGACCTGCTCACGACCTACCGCGACATGTACGAACACGGCGAGATAACGGAAGCGGAGTACGCGGAGTTGCGGCGCAAGGCGGCCGACAAGGTGAAGAACGCGCCCGCCCCCGCGCCGGCGGCGGCACCCGCTCCCGACCCGACCGGGCGCCCGGACCCGGCGAAGCTCGCGGTGCCCGCACCGCCCGCACGGGTCATCCCACGCGACCCGCCGGTACCGCCCGCCGCGCCGCCCGATCCGCCCCCGCCGCCAGGAACCTCCTAGCCGGCGCCGCGGGCAGAACCCGCACGGCTAACCGGTCAGTCGGCGCGATTGCGCCCGTTCTCCCGTTCTCGCGCGACCGGACTGTCACTCAAGGGTATGATTAGCCTGAAGTCGGACCCCGGCCCCGCGGCGGGGAAATTCGGCAGGGTCGGAAGCGCGACATTCGGCACAGACCCCCGAATCGGCTTCCGCGAACCTGCGAATTTCGTCTTCGGACCTTGTTTCGGATTCCGTGCCTCGACCATCCTTCAAATTTGCCCGTTACAGGGGAGCCCAATGCCTTCGGACCGCACCACCGGCGATACCGGCATACGCAAGCCGCCGGGTACCGCCGGCCGCAACCGCAACGCCTACTGTTCGTTCTGCCGCCGCAGCCACCGCGACGTCGGCCCCCTCGTGGAGGGGCCGAGCGACGTGTACATCTGCGGCGAGTGCATCGAGCTGTGCCAGTCGATCATCGACCAGGAGAAGAAGCGCCGCGGCCCCGCGAAAACCACCACCTCGAACACGCCGGCCCCGCGCAGCATCAAGGAGAAACTCGACGCCTACGTGATCGGGCAGAGCCGCGCGAAGAAGGTGCTGTCGGTCGCCGTCCACAACCACTACAAGCGCCTCAGCCTCGACAACACCAGCCGGCACGAAGTCGAAATCGAGAAGTCGAACATCCTGTTCGTCGGCCCGACCGGGAGCGGCAAGACGCTCCTGGCGCGGACGCTCGCGAAGATTCTCGATGTGCCCTTTGCGATCGGCGACGCGACCACGCTCACCGAAGCCGGGTACGTCGGCGAGGACGTGGAGAACCTGCTCCTGAAGTTGCTGCACGCCGCGGACTTCGACATCGAAGCGGCGCAGCGCGGCATCATCTATATCGACGAAATCGACAAGATCGCGAAGACCAGCCAGAACGTGAGCATCACGCGCGACGTGTCGGGCGAGGGCGTGCAGCAAGCCCTTCTGAAGATGCTGGAAGGGACCGTGAGCAACGTGCCGCCGCAGGGCGGGCGCAAGCACCCCGAGCAGCAGTACATTCAGGTCGATACGTCGAACATCCTGTTCATCTGCGGCGGGACGTTCGTAGGGCTGGAAGACATCATCTCGCGTCGGCTGGGCCGCAAGAGCATCGGCTTCGGCGCGGTCGAGAAGGAGCAGAAGGAGAAGTCGCTCGGCGAACTGCTCCAGCAGGTGACCGCGGACGACCTCATCGAGTTCGGAATGATCCCGGAGTTCGTCGGCCGGTTGCCGGTGCTGGCCCCGCTCGACCCGCTCGACGAAGAAGCGATGCTCCGCATCCTGACCGAGCCGAAGAACGCGCTGGTGCGGCAGTACCAGAAGTTGTTCGAGATGGAGGGCGCGGAGGTCGAGTTCGAGTTGCCGGCCCTGAAGGAGATCGCGCGTCTGGCGAAGGCACGCGACACCGGCGCCCGCGGCCTGCGCGCGATCGTCGAAGACGTGATGCTGGACGTGATGTACGACCTGCCGGAGATGGAGCACAAGGGTAAGCACATCATCACGGCGGAGGTGGTTCGCGGCGAGCGCAAGTTGGGCGAGAAGAAGCCCGGCAAGAAGAGCGCATAGCAGCACCTGGGAGGGTGACCAACAAGAACGCCCGCGGGAGGAACCCGCGGGCGTTCTTGTTGGTGGGTTCTGCCAACGGCGCGTTGCTTAGCCGACGGATTGGCGCGACAATACGCGCTCGGCGGCCGCGAGCGGAGAGACGTATGCGATGGCGACTGTTCGCGGTCTTGGCCTCGTTCGCCGCGCTCCCGGAGGCGGCGTTTGCCGACATGGGCATTCCCGGCCAAACGCGCATCCCCCACGATTTCGTCTTTGAAGTCGAGGCCGACTTTCCCGGCTATCAGTTCTGGCTCGTCTCGCCGCGCGGGACCGAACCGTTGGACCTCGCTCCGGGTCGCCCCTTTCGAGTGGACGGAGAAGGCCGGCACGGGAGCCACCGCGTCGCCTGGGTCGTCGTCACTCCGGTGGGATTGGCGGAAGAAATGGGGAAGGCCGAGTTTGAAAAGCTGGCCTCGATGCACAAACTCCCGTCGGAAGTGTTCACATCCGAGTCGATCGATTTCCTCGGTTCGGTGCCGTTTTACGACACTCGTGAGCGGGTGATCGACCGCTACCGGTTGGAGTTCGTGCCGGGGCAACACGTCCGGCTGGTGTGGCTGGAACAGAACAAGGGAAGCGCGTGGCCGCAATTCGCGTGCTTCGGCACCGGTGTTCTCGTGCCGATTGCGACCGTCTGGGGCGGGTGGTGGGCCATTCGGCGCGTGCGCCGGAAACTCGCGAGCAAGCACACTTGACGCACCACGATCGCTTGCAGTTTACCCGGAAGGGGCGTTCTTGTTTCCGGTTCCTGGCACCGTTAGAGTGTGGGTATGAACATCCCGGCTCTGCTCGACCGGCTCGGCGGCATCTCGGTTGACCGCCTCGAGACGCCGCCCGCGCCGGGAACTGCGACGGTCGCTGATCTGGTCGCTGCCGGTAAGCCCGCGTGCGAGTTGGTCGAAGCGACCCTGATTCGCCGCCCGCCGGACTTTCTCGTCGCGGTATTTCTGCCGCATCTACTCTCGCCACTGATGTCGTCTGTCCGAACGCCGAACCTCGGAATCCTCACGAACTCCCTCGCGCCGCTCGAAATCCTTCCCGGCACGGTTCGCGTACCCGACCTCGCGTTCACGCCGTGGTCGCGCCTGACCGATGGCATTCCGTCCGAACCGGTGGCCGCAGTCGTGCCCGAACTGGTCGTGAACTGTTTCCGCGTCGGCAACACGCCCGGCGAGATGGCGCGCAAGCGCGGCGAATACTTCCGCGCCGGCGTGCGGCTCGTCTGGGAGATCGACCCGCGCGCGGACCGTTCGCGTTTACACCTCCGAGACCGCGTTCACCGACCTGACCGCGACCGACACGCTTGACGGCGGAGCCGTCCTGCCGGGTTTCACACTTCCTCTCGCTCAACTCTTCGCCGAACTCGACCGCCACGGCTGACGGGCCGGGTCATGGCGGCAGCACGGTCACGGCGACGACGTGGAGGGTTTGCTCGTCCGCGCCGTAGCGGAAGTGGGCGGCGAAGTCCCACACCTCGCCCGCGTAGTCGGTGATGTCGAAGTGGAACACCATCCGGTTCGCCGGGAACGGGAACGCGCCCGGCACCGACATCGCGGCCGGGTCGTCGGCCAAGCGGTCCATCTGCCGGTCAAACTCGTCGAGCAGCGACAGCGGAAGCGTCGTAAGACTCGACCGCTTTCGGGCCGAAGACCAGGCGGTAGCTCACACCGCCTCCCGCCGGCGGCGCAACTCGGCGAACGGCACCGGCGGCGCCTCGCGGGCCGCGGCCTCGCCCGCGTAGGCGTCTTCCAGTTCGCGCGCGTCGGCCGCGAGCGCCTCTGGGCGGGTGCCGAAGAACGCGCGGAGCGATGCCACCGTGACCTCGGCATCCGACGCGTCGCCGGCCGGAGTCGAGGCGCGGGCTTGCGCCCACGGCGGTTCCGCGTGGCTCAACTCCTTCAGCCCGGTCGCCGAGTACGCGCGGTACTTGGCCCAGACCGTTTCCAGAAACACGCGGTCGCGGCCCGGCAGCGCGGCGGGGCCGAAGTCGGCGGGCGTGAGCGGGCGCGCCGGCGCGCCGCACACGACGGCCCGCACCGCGGCGTCCACGTCCGGCACCACCGGCCCGTTCTTCTGGGCTTGAAGCGGCTCGGGGAACAGCGGAGAACCGAACAGCCCGACGTGCCACCCTTGCGCGTAGTACAGCAACTTCTGCACGCGCAGGTTGGTCATCGGCTCGGCCTCGTCCGGCTCGCGGGCGGCGAGTTCGATCAGGTACTTCGCGGCTTCAAGCGCAGTTGTCATGGCTTCATGGTAACATCATCGCGATACCTGAACCAGAACTCGGCGCCGTTTCTCCGTTCCCGCGCCCGCCGACCCAGGGTATACTCTTCTCACCGCCGGTTCTCCCGCCTGCCCGGTCATTCCGCTGGGTCGCCAACCATGCCGTTTCGCTTCACCTTCGCACTCGCATTCCTTGTTTGCGCTGGCGCCGCCAACGCCGAAGAGCCGCTTAACGCGCGCATCGATGCGCTCATCGACGCGAAGGCGAAGGCCGACGGCGTGCCGCTGTCCGCGCTCGCGTACGACGCGGAGTTCGTCCGCCGCGCGTACCTCGACTTCGCCGGGCGCATCCCCACCGCCGCCGAAGCGAAAGCCTTCTTCGCGGACACCGGCGCGAAGAAACGCGCCTTCCTGATCGACAAGTTGCTCGCCGCGCCCGAATATGCGCCGCGCATGGCCGACCTGTTCAACGTGATGCTCATGGAGCGGCTCGGCGACAGCCCGGAGTGGACGAAGTTCCTGACGGCGTCGTTCAGCCAGAATGTTTCGTGGGACGGGATGGTGAAGAAGATGCTCCGCGCCGACCCCAAGGAGACGGACCAGCCGGGCGCCGCGTTCTGGCTCTCCAAGCGGCTGGAGAACTACGGCCAGAACCCGGTCGATTACTCCGCCCTCACGCGCGACGTGGGCCGCATCTTCCTCGGCAAGAACTTCCAGTGCGCCGAGTGCCACGACCACCTGTTCATCCCCGACTACAAGCAGCAAGACTTCCTGGGACTGCACACGTTCTTCAAGAACACGTACCTCGCGAAGACGGTCGTGGGCGAGCGCCCGACGACCGAGAAGACGCCGTTCGCGTCGGTGTTCACGAAGGTGCAGATGGCGACCGCGCCGGCGCTGCCGGGCGCGGTGATGATCGACATCCCGGCACTCGCGAAGGGCATGGAGTTCAGCGAGCAACCGGACAAGAAGACCGGTACGCCGGGCGTGCTGAAGTTCAGCCCGCTCAAGGAAATCTCCGAGCGGCTTCCCACGAAGGCCAACACCGACTTCACGCGAAACACCGCCAATCGGTTGTGGTTCGCGCTGCTCGGTCGCGGGCAGGTTCACCCGCTCGACCTGCACCACGGCAAGAACCCGGCGTCGCACCCGGAAGTGCTCGATCTGCTCACTTCCGAGTTCGCCGGTTGCGGCTTCGACATCAAGTACCTGCTGCGCGAGATCGCACTCACGAAGGTTTACGCGCGGTCGAGCACGCTCCCAGCGGGCGCGAAGGCCGCGCCGAACACAACGCACTTCGCCACCGCGATCGAGCGCCGGCTGACCGCGGAACAGTTGCTCCAAAGCACGCTCGTCGCCACCGGAACCGACCCGAAATCGGCGGACACCCTGCGTCCGAAGTTCGTGAAGGCGTTCGCGAATCAGGCGCGCGAGCCGGAGGAGGAGTTCACACCCTCCTTGAAGGCCGCCTTGTTCAGGTTGCACGACGACGCGGTTCTGGGTCTACTGAAGCCGGCGCCCGCTAACCTCGTGGACCGGGCCGCGAAACTCCCCGACGCGGACGCGACCGACGAACTGTACCTCGCGATCCTGTCGCGCAAGCCTTCGACGGACGAACGCGCCGCCATCGCGAAGGTACTCGCGAAGCACCCCGACACGCGCGCCGAAGCAATCGGCCGGGTCGCGTGGGCGCTGCTCGCGTCGATGGAGTTCGGGGTCAACCATTAATGGTGAACCGCGACCGTGAGGGAGCGGGTGACCGAAGCCGCAATAGGAGAATGCATGTCACGGATGATCTTCGGTGTCGCACTGTGCTTCGCGCTGGCGGTCGCGTCCGGGTGCGGATCGACGCCGACGCCGACGCCACCAGCGCCCGCGCCCGCGCCGGAACCGGAGCCGAAGAAGGAGCCAGACGCGCCGACACCTCCGCCGAAGGTGGAAACACCGAAGGTCGAGGCGCCGAAGGTGGTGTGGGAGATCGACGCGGACAAGCACGCGATCCCGGCCGCGCCGGTGCGCGGGAGCATCGCGGGCGTCGAGGTGACGCCGGAAGTCGGGCTGACGGGTGAGGAGATCACCTTCCGCGTCCGCAAGGCCGGGATGCCGGCGATCGAGCGGAGCGTGTCGCTCAAGCTCGCGCCGCACGTCCCGGATCGCACCGAGTCGGGGACCGTGGGGCGCAACTGGAAGGTGAAGGCCGGCGACCCGCCCGGCCCGGCCGCGCCGGAAATCTGGTTGGAGGTTGACGGGCAGGGCATCCGGTTGGAGTCGTCGGGCTACGCGCTGACGCTCGAACTCGGCCCGCGCAAGAACGGGAAGGTGGCGGGGAAGATTTACCTGAGTCTGCCGGACAAGGAGCAGACGGTACTCGCCGGCACGTTCACGACCGACTACTTCCGCCCGCACACGGAGAAGCCCGGTCCCGACGACCTGCCCTACGTGGCCGGCGAGGTGACCGTGGCCGGTGCGGACCCGAAGGCCGAGGTGCGGGTCGCATACGCGGCGTTCCCCGCGACCGGTGGCGTGTTATTCAAGGAACTGCAAATTGCGGCCGACGCCAAGCCGGTCGAACAGGCGATTTGGACGAGCGACGGCGACGGCGTCACGCCGCGGACCAGCACCCTGACCCCCGGCGACGGCAAGGGCCGGCCGTTCCGGTTCGAGTACGTGAAGTTACCGCCCGGCCGCTACCTGCTCTCGGCCGCGGTCGTCGGCGGCCCGGCCGTCTGGAAGTGGGTGGACGTGCCCGCGAACGGCGTGCTGACGGAGAACCTCGCGCTCGACGTGACGAAGACCGGCAACCTCGAGATCGCGACCCCGCCGGACGCGAAGAGCGCGGTGTTCATCGCCCCCGCCGACGAACTAACGCGCCCGGTGATGGACCCGAGACACTTCGAGAGCGTCTCGGTCCAGGTGGTGCGCACCACCGTGGAAGTGATCGCGGGCAAGGCGGTCGTGAAGAACCTCGGCGCCGGCCGCTACGAGGTGCGCCTGGGCGACGAGCGCCGCTTCGTGGATGTCGCCGCCGGCAAGACGGCCGAAGTGAACATGACCCCGGCGAAGAAGTAGAAGAACCCCTCCCCAACCCCTCCCCTAAGAAGGGAGGGGCAAGAGTCTGAAGCCCCATAGGCATCAAGTTAAGGAGACGCTGGCCTATGAAAAACGGGAAGTCCTTCCCACAAT
>CANLGS010000019.1 GCA_947490035.1 Gemmataceae bacterium | reverse complement strand
GGCGGAAAACCAAGACCCAGCGCGCCGGTATTTGTCTTTGCACCCCGGAGGGGTCGCCGTTTGTAGCACAGGGCGGAAGCCCTGTGCGCCCGACGCGGGCGCCGGCCGTCACTCGAACCGCAGCGCCCGGACCGGGTGCAGCATCGCGGCACGCCACGCCGGCAGCAGGCTGAACACGGTGGCGATGAGGATCGCGCCGAGGTTCACCGCGATCACGTTCGGCCACTCGATGTTGGTCGGAATTTCCTTGAAGTAGTACACGTCGCGCGGGAACAGCGCGGTGCCCGTCAGCCGCGTCAGGAACATCTCGATCTCGTTGATGTACCGCGTGATCGTCAGCCCCAGCAAGGTGCCGAACGCGCAGCCCACCGTGCCGAGCAACAGCCCGTAGCCGAGGAAGATGCTCATCACGCCCGCGCTCGACGCGCCCAACGATTTCAGGATGCCGATGTCGCGGAACTTCTCGCTCACGATCATCGTGAAGATGGCGAGGATGCTGAACCCGGCCACGCCGACGATCATGAACAGCAGCACGTTCAGGATGCCGCGCTCGACCTCGATCGCGGACAGCAGCGGCCCCTGGAGGTCTTCCCACGTGGACACCTTCGCGTCGCGGTGCGGGAAGTACTTCTGCAATTCCGCACACACCGCTTTCTTGTCGCGGTCGTAGTGCTTCAGTTTGATCTGAAACGCGGTCGCCCGGTCCGCCATGCCGCGAATGCGCTGCAACTGTTCGAGCGACACGTACACGAAGCTCTGGTCGTACTCGCTCATCTCGGTCTTCACGTAATCGACGACGTAGAAACTGCCCCACACCGGCTTCAGGTCTTCGCCGCCGGCGGTGGTGATGACCACGTTGTCGCCGGGGTGCAGCGCGACCTCTTCCACCATCTGCCCGTCCTTGCCGTGGTAGCGGAAGTGGGCGATGCTGTGGCCCACGATGACGCCGTGCATCTTCGGCTTCGGCATCCCGACCTCGGGCTGCATGTTCGGCGGGGGAATCGCGCCGGGCGGCGGGATGGGAGGCTGAAGCGGCTTCGGCGGCACCAGCGGCCCGCCGTTCTCCTGCTCGTTCCGCTTGCGGTTCCACTCGGCGCGCTGGATCGCGTCCGGCGTCAGGTCGAAGTTCGGGCGCGGCGAATCCTTCTGGCGCTCCAGGTATTCGGAGAAGCCGCCGACGGCGGCGCGGCCCTCCGGGTCGATGCCGATGAGGCGCACCGGCTTGGCGACGATGCGGCCGTAGGCGTCGCGGAACTGGAGGACGGCGAACGTCTCGATGGCGGGCGTGACGGCCTCGATCTTGTCACCGACGGGGCCGGTCTGGATTTCGTGCGCGATCCCGGCCGGCGTCAGGTGCCGGCGGGTGAACATCGACTTGCCGTCGGTCGTCTCGACGACCAGCGCGTGCGGCGTGTGCGTTCGTGACACTTCGAGCGTCGCGCCCTCGGGGCGGTGCATCAGTTGCGGCGCGTGCTTCGCGACCTCATCGGGAGTCAGGTCGCGCCTGTCTTCGCGCACGACCTCGAACCCGTCGGGCCGGTCGGTATCGACGACGACGTCCGACAGCACGCCGTGGAGCCGGTCCTTGAGTTTGGTGCTGAACCCGCTCATGACCGCGTTCACCACGATCAGCGTCGCCACGCCGAGCATGACGCTGACGATGCAGACGAACGCGAGGTAGCGGGTTTGCAGGTAGCGGGTGCAGAGGAGCAGCTTGTACACGGGAGTCCTTCCCAGAGGCGCGCGGGCCGGTCGGCGGTGCTTGTAGCAAGATCGGCAGTTGAGGAAAAGGCGAACTGCCGTGCGAAGGCGGCGCGCGGCCGCGCCCCGACTTGCCCTTTTTTTCCCACCTGCGCGGGGCTAGACTTCCACACCGTTTTCGCGACCGCGGGAAGGATCCACATGGCCACCGCCCCCAGCCCGAACGACCTGACCCGGCAACAGCTCGACGAGCTGGACGCGCTGCTGCACAAGATGCTGACGGTGCCGCTGGTGGTCGATACCCCGCCGCCGGCCGCGACGCTGCCGCCGATGGCGCAGCCGCCGCTACCGCCGAGCTGGCGCATCGACCCGCCCTCGACCGCGCGGGCCACGTCGCTCGCGGACTTCTCGCTCGACGACCTGCCCGCGCCGCCGAAGTTCGAGGCGCCTGCGCCCCCGCCGGCGCCGAAGGCCGTGAAGCCGGTCCCCTCACCGCCTCCCGTGCCCGCGCCGAAGCCGGTTCCGCCCGCGCCGAAGGTGACGCCCGCACCGCTGCCCGCGTCGAAGCCGGTCGCGGTAGTCGCGCCGCCGCGACCGCAGGCGACACCGACACCGGCGGCACTCACGCCGGCGCCGTTGGCCCCGTCGGTGCCGCTCCCGGTGCTCCCGTTCGTTGCGCTGAACGGTCTGTTCGACGGCATCTGCGGGATGTTCGGCCCGCCGGGGCGCCTGTTCCGCTCCGGGTTCTTCAAGCACCTCTACGGCCTCGCCGGGCTGGGGCTGATGGCGTACACGGCACTCCACATCGCGCAGGTTCAGGGCTGGCTCACGCTGCCCGTGGTGCTCCCCTGGCCGAAGTGACTCGGCAGGGTGGTCCGCTCGCTCCGCGAACGGTTCGCTTTTACATGCCGGCGCGCGGAACGTCCGGCAGTTGGGAAGCACCGCTCGCGGAGCGAGCGAACCATACAAGCTGCGCGCAACTGGTAAACCAGTAAACTGGTTGACACTTTGTCAACCACGTGATAAACTTTCCTTACTGGGGCTACGCAACGGGCAGGTGCGGCAACCAAACCGCTAATAACTATGAATTGACCTGGCCCGGACAGGGTTCGGCACTGCCGGGCTTTGCCCCTCAGAGACAGAAAGTGCGAGGCCGAAGTGACTCAGGTTGCTTCGGCCTCGTTCGATTTCAACGGGTAGGTTGTCAGCCCCACGCACCGCTCCCGGATCAGTCGGAACCACGTCAAATCATCGCCCGAAACGTGCGCGCCCGTCGCTCCCACCACCATGTCCGCAAGCTGAAGCATCTCCTCCGGTCCCGATCCTCTGAATTTGACCTTGCTCACGAGCGAAACCTTCGGCGTGTGCGGGGACTCAAGCGCGATGAACGCCTCGCGGGTAGCGTCAAGGAACGCCGTATCTTCGTTGTCGTCCACGATCACAAGTTCCCGAAGGTGCTGCGGCTTGCCGTTCCCCTTCGGTGGCAACGCCAGTTCTTCCCGCCGGTACGTCTCACACAGGCTGCTCGCAAGGGCGGCTGCACAGGCTTCGTGAATCAGCTTGGAACCGGCGGTCCGCCACTCGTTCGCCGTTTTGTCGATGCAGCACACGGCAAACCGAAAGTCGCTTTCGAGCGCGGCGGTAAGGAAGGCGTTCCGGTGGTCGGGGAGGTTGTGGGTGCGCGCGAATTCGAACTCGTGGCTCCCTTTCAACTTCAACGTGCGCCGGACGCCTCTGACCGCTTCGCGGAATCGCTCAGCAGTGTCGAGGCTGGGCACCCAAACGGCGGCAAGCCGGAAGAACGGCAACGAACCGGCGGTGCTTCCCGTGTCGCCGGACTCGTCGATGAATGTGGGCATCTCGCTCTCGCCTTTGTTTCGCGCTGCTCCGGTAGTGTGACGGCTCAAGTTTGACGGTATCGAGTGCGCTGTACCAACGCCGCAACGGATTCGGCCGAAAAGTGTCACATGTGGACACGAAAGCACCTCTCGCGGAGCGAGCGGATCACTCTCAAGACCCGGCACGTCTTGGCCCGGGTGCGGCGGATCATATACTCACCGGAATCGATAATGTCGCCCGGATTGGGGCGAACACCCGGAAGGAGAGACAACCGGTTCTCTCCGGCCGGGTCGCGTCGTTTGCCCGGAGACTCCTCCGCCGAGGCCCGCTGATGGCGTCTTCGCCGACGAACGATCCGCCGCTCCCGCCGGTCAAACTCGACCCGCTCGCCGCACTGCTCAGTTACCTCATCCCCGGCCTCGGCCAGATTTACCAGGGCCGGGTCGGCAAGGGGTTGCTGTTCTTCGGCGGGCTGTACCTGCTCTTCTTCTACGGCATGTGGATGGGCCAGTGGCGGAACGTGTGGCTGCCGGACGCCGAAGACCTGCCCCCCGTCGCGTTCGCCAGGCAGGAACTCGGCGGCGCGCCGAAGGCGCTCTCCTACCGCCCGCAGTTCCTCGGCCAGTTCTGGATCGGCGCCGCCGCGTGGCCCGGCGTCTACCAGTACGCCACGTTCGACAAGACGAAGGACGAGGGACAGTTCTTCGGCAAGTTCCAGCGGATGCCCGAAGAGAAGGAACTGAACGAGCTACAACGGAACGGCAACAAGCGGTGGGATCTGGGGTGGGTGTACACCGTCATCGCGGGCGTGCTGAACCTGCTGGTGATCTACGACGCGTTCGCCGGTCCGATGTTTCGCGAGCCGACCCCGGAGTGGCTGACAAACGAGAGCGAGAGCGCGACCGCCGAGGCGCCCACACCCGCGACGGCCGCCGTACCACCCGACCCGCCGCCGGTTGATACGGCGTCCACGCCGCCGCCGGCCGACGCCCCGCCCGCGGTCCCGACGCCCGCCGTGAAGGAAGGAGGCGCGCCATGAATCTTCCGCTGTTCGCGGTGAGCATCTACTGGGATCTGCCGGTGTTGCTGGCGGTGGTGAGCCTGGTCTACGCGGCCACGCGGCACGACCGCTGGGACAAGATCGTCCACGAGGCGACCGGCTGGGGGCTGCGCATCACGCTGTTCCTCGCGGGCATCGGCCTCGTGCTGTACCTGCTTTCCACGTACTTGTAACGAAGAGGAAGAGCCGCAGATAAACGCAGAAGAACGCAGATCAAGACAGCAGACAAGAGTTCTTTGTAAACACTCTTCTGTCTTGTTTTGATCTGCGTTCTTCTGCGTTTATCTGCGGCTATTCTTCTCTTCGTTTTACCCTTTCATCTTCGCGACGCGCAGTTTGGCCGACCGCGAGCGCGGGTTCGCGCGGCGCTCCTCCATCGCCGGGCGGATCGCGTCCGCGCTGACCGCCTCGTACACGCCGGCGCGCAGCCCGTCGCGGAACGCCGCCTTCACCAGCCGATCCTCGCCGCTGTGGAAGCTGATGACCGCGGCGACTCCGCCCGGCTTCAGCACGGTCGGCAAAACGCGGAGCAGTTGTTGAAGGTTCGCGAGTTCGCGATTGGTGAGGATGCGGAGCGACTGGAAGACGCGCGTCGTGGGTCCGAGCAGTTGCTTGCGCTCGGTCGGCGCGCCCGGCGTGCGGTTCAGCCGAACCGGTGCGGCACGCTCGATCAACTCGCGTAGCTCCTTCGTCCTCTCGATTGGCTTTTCCTCTCGTTGCCTCACGATTGCATCGGCGATGGCTTCGGCCTGCGGCTCGTCGCCGAGGTCGCGGAAGCACGCGGCGAGTTCGTCGCGCGTGAGCGTCGCGAGCAACCCCGCGGCGGTGCGCCCGCGGGTGCGGTCCATCCGCATGTCGAGCGGCCCGTCGCGCATGAACGAGAACCCGCGCGTGCGGTCGTCAACTTGCATACTCGACATCCCGAGGTCCGCAAGTATTCCGTCCACCTGCGTTACACCTTCCAATGCGAGCACCGTCGTCAGCCCGGCGAAGTTGGAGTGGTGCAGCGCGAACAGCCCGCCGACCGCTTCGAGCTTCGCGCGAGCGGATTCGCGCGACGGGTTGCTCGGGTCGGTCCACGCCGGAAGCGGTTCGAGGTTAGCCGCGTCGAGGTCGGTCGCGACGAGCAGTCCGTCCGGGGCGATTCGCTGGAGCAGTTCGAGCGAGTGCCCGCCGAAGCCGAACGTGCAGTCGACGAGCGTTTGCCCCGGCCGCGGGTTCAGCGCCGCGAGTACCTCCGCGAGCAACACGGGCTTGTGTTCCCCTTCGGTGGTGGATCGGCGCACGCGCCTGCGCCAGAACGGACGCTTCTTTTTCTTCGGTTCTTCGTCGGACATGGGGACATTGTACGACGTGCGGTTCAATCCCCCGGCACGGGGTCGGCGTCCTTGCCCGCGATGGTGGCGAGTCCGTACAGCACGCGCGGTTCGACGCGGGGCGAGAACGGCCGCACGCTGCCGTCGCACAGCGCGAAGTTCGCGGCGTCCGGGAAGTACCCGCCGAACTGCCCGCCCGTGCCGATCAAGGGTAGCACGCCCGGCGCGTCGTCCAGTCCGCGCACGGTGGCAAACCCGCCGCGGAGCCACGGCCCGACCTCGTTGCGCGATTCGCCGAACAGCAGCGTCTGGCTGAGGCCGTCCGTAATGCGGTCGAACGGCGTCGGCGTGTCGTACCGCATCGCGCCTGCGCGCGGTGATTCGACCGGAAGCGTCGCGGCGTTCGCGCCCAGACCGCCGATGCCGACGTAACAGGTGACCGCCGGCGCACCGGGCGGCGTGTCGGGCGTGCTCTCCGGGCACAGCAGCACCGTGACGCGCGTGCGCGCGGCCCGCTGGTTTGTGTCGTCGTTCCACGGCTTTGTGCGGTCGATGGCGCCGAGAAGTTGTTCGCTGGGTACCCGCCGCTGGTCGAGGCCCGGCAGCACGGCGACGACCCAACTGAGCCGGTCGTCGGGCGGGGTGCCGAGCAGCGCGACCGTGCCGGCGGGAATCTCGGCGGGCAGCTTTCGCGCGGCGTTCTTCGGGTCCGGCTTCGCGTGGTGCCCGGCGAACAGCGCGACTTCGCGCAGGTTGTTCTGCGAGCCGACGAAGTGCGACTTCGCCCGCGCCTTCACGATGAACGGAAGCGCCAGCCCGACTACAACGAGAACGAACAGCACCGCGCCGACAACGACGATCCGACGAGACATCGCAACCTCCGCGAACGGGACGCACTTGGTCTACGCGTCTCGCGCCCGAACGGTGCGTTCTTGTAGGCGAGCGGGGGGCGTAAGCCCCCTGACAGCTTCCCAATGCGTTTTCGTTATGCGTCGCATCAGGGGGCTTACGCCCCCCGCTCGCCAAGATTCCAACAGGCTTCCCATGCGCCCACTCCTCACGCTCGCGGTCCTGTTCGCCCTTCATTCCGGCGTGCGCGCGGCGGAACCCAAGCCGGCCGCCGCGGACGCGGTCATGGCCGACGCGCTCAAGGCGTTTCAGGTGCCGGGCGCGGCGCTCGTCGTCGTCCGCGGCGACAACACGCTCGTACTGAAAGGCTACGGCCGCCGCAGCGCCGACGCGAAAGAACCGGTCACGCCGGACACGTCGTTCCCGCTCGCGTCCTGCACGAAGCAGTTCACCACGGCGCTGCTCGCGATGCTCATCGACGACGGCGTTCTCGACTGGGACGACCCGGTGAAGAAACACTTCCCGGAGTTCAAGCTGTCCGACCCGAACGCGAACGCGCTGCTCACGGTCCGCGACCTCGTCACACACCGCACCGGTCTCGCGAGCCACGACCTGCTGTGGTATCACGCAGATTGGAACATGGAACACACGCTGAAACAGGTGCCGCTGCTGCCGCTCGAATACCAATTTCGCAGCGGCTACCGGTACAACAGCATCACGTTCATGGCGGCCGGGCGCGTCGCGGAGAAGTGCGGCAAGAAGACGTGGGAGGAGCTGGTTCGCGAGCGCCTCGTCGAGCCGCTGGAGATGAAGGGCGTCACGTTCACCACGGACTTTCCGAAAGGTATGGACCGCGCGCTGGGCCACCGCGTGAGCAAGGCGGGCAAGGTCGAGCGGATGCCGACCTACGAGATGAAGGAACCGAACCCGTCTGGGTCGATGAACGCGACCGCGCGCGACCTCGCCGCGTGGCTTCAGTTCCACGTCTCCAACGGCGTCGCGCCGAGCGGCAAGCGGCTCGTATCGACAACCCCACTGCTCGAAACGCGCGCGCCGCAAAACCCGATGCGGCTGAACGACGCGGCGCGGGCGGCGTTCCCCGAAACGGTGCAGATGAGCTACGCGATGGGCTGGGTGGTGAGCGACTATCGCGGGCTGAAAGTGGTCGGCCACGGCGGGTTGATCGACGGCTTCCGCATCCAGATCACGCTCGTACCGGACAAAGACTTGGGCTTCGCGGTGCTGACGAACATGCACGACTCGCGCATGCCGATGGCCGCGACGAACGCGCTCATCGACCTCTACTGCGGTCTGAAGGCGAAGGACTGGAACGCCCACTTTCTCAAGCTGCTCGACGACGACGCGGAGGCGAAGAAGGCCGCGCTCGCGGCCCGCGACCGGGCGCGCGATCCCAACGCGAAGCCATCACTCGCGTTGGGAGACTACGCCGGCAAGTGGACGCACCCGGCCTACGGCACCGCGACCGTCACCCACACTGACGGCACGTTAGTCGCGAAGTGGAGTGCCTTCGCTTACCCGCTGGAGCACTACGAACGCGACACGTTCCGCATCACGGACGGGCGGTTCGAGAAAGAACTGGCGGTGTTCGGGGTGGTCGAGGGGAAAGTGAAGACGCTGAAGCTGTCGGGGATCGAGTTCAAGCGGTGACATCTTCTTCTGTGGAGCGCGGGCAGGACACCCAATGGCACTTACTTTGTGGTTGTGTGGCACAGGCTTCCAGCCTGCGTTGCCTTTAAAAACACAGGCTGGAAGCCTGTGCCACAAGAGCAAAGAAGCACAAAGTAAGTGCCATTGGGTAGGACACCCGCGCTCCGCGGAGGGAAGACTTATACCAGTTCGCGGATCGGCTGCGCGTCGGCGTCGATGGGGAAGTGCGGGCGGCCGTTCGCGTCGTACTCGCGGACCACGTTCAGGTCCATGCCCATGTTCTTGTACAGCGTCGCGAAGATCTCCTGGTGCGTCACCGGGCGGGACGCGGCGCGCTCCGCCAGCCGGTTCGATGAACCGATCACCTGACCCGTCTTCATGCCGCCGCCGGCGAGCAGCGCGCAGCTCAGTTGCGGCCAGTGGTCGCGGCTCGCGTCCTTGTTGATCTTCGGCGTGCGGCCGAACTCGCCCCACACGATCACCGACACGTCGTCGCTCATCCCGCGGTCGTGGATGTCTTCGATCAGCGAGGTCACGGCGCGGTCGAGCAGCGGGAAGTCCTTGCGCGCCTGCACGAAGTTCTTGCCGTCCGACCCGTGCCAGTCCCAGCGCGTGAAGTTCATCGTGACCACGCGCGCCCCGGCTTCGACCAGCCGCCGCGCGATGCAGAAGTTCCGCACCATGCGCGGCGCACCGTCGCGCTCGAACGCGGGGTCATCGACGCCGTAGCGTTCGAGAACTTTGGGGTTCTCTTTCGTGAGGTCGATGGCGTCTTTCAGCTTGGACGACGTGAGGATGTCGAGCGCCTGGCGGTTGAACGTGTCCATCCCGTCCATCGAGCCTTTCGCGTCGAGCTGCCGGTTCATGTCGTCGAACCCCTTCAGCAGCCCGACGCGGTCGTTGAGGCGGTCGAGGCTGACGCCCTTGAGCGTGAGGTTGTCCGACTTCATGCCGGTGTCGCGTCCGCCGACCATGTGGAACGGCGCGTGCTGGAGGCCGAGGAACCCGCCGTCGCCGTGGTAGCCCCAGCGCTTCTCGCCGCACGGGTACACGAGCGACACGTTCGCGGGCACGGCGGGGTCGGCTTGGCCTTGCGACTTCGACACCCACGACCCGAACGACGGCCAGAAGCCCATGTTCGCCGGTGTGCGTGGCCGCCCGGTCATGCACTGGTAGGCGTCGTGATCGCCGGCGCTGCCGACGAGCGAGCGGATGATGGCGAACTTGTCCATCATCTTCGCGATACGCGGGAACAGTTCGCAAATCTGGATGCCGGTGACGCTGGTCTTGATCGGGTTGAACTCGCCGCGCACTTCGGCGGGCGCGTCGGGCTTCAAGTCCCACATGTCCAGGTGCGGCGGGCCGCCGGGCAGGTAGATGTTGATGACCGACTTGTGCGAGGTCTTGGCGCCGGTCTTCGCGGCGGTCTTGGCTTCGGCCGCGAGCAGGTGCGGCAGCGCGAGGCACCCGCCGAACAGCGTGCCGCCGGCGGTGAGGAAGTCGCGCCGGGTGCGTCCGTCGCAGAACCCGCCGCGGTCGTGCGGGTTGCCGAAGAGACTGAGCATGGGGTGAGCCTTCAACGCGAGGCAGTGGTGGGAACCGACGGCGGGAGGTATATTATCATTCGCCGAAATCGCGTCCCGTGTCCAGCAGAATTAGCAGAAACCGCGCGAGGATGGAACGATGGCAGGCTCCTGTGAAGGCTGGCGCTACCGGGAAGAGGACATCCAGGTGCTGACGGAATTGGAACAGATCCGCCTGCGCCCTGCGATGTATCTCGGCGGTACTGACACGCGCAGCCTCCATCACATGCTGTTTGAGTTGGTGCGCGGCTCGCTCGAAGAAGTCGCGCTCGGGCATGGTAACTCGGTGCGTGTGACGCTTCACGAGGACGGTTCCGCTGAAGTCGCTGACGACCGAGTGCCACCAACGGAGGTCGAGTTCACGTTCGCACGCCCCGGCACAGGTGGGCACAACGACCTGAGTTACGCCATCGCGAATGCGGTGTCGGCGGAACTGTCCGTCACCGCTCGCTCGCCCGGCAGCCGTTACTACCACTCGTTCCGGCGCGGCGTCACGCACGCGGTTCTGCAAAGTGGCGGGCCGGACGATGATCGCGGGCTGACGGTGCGGTTCCGGCCGGACCCGGACATCTTCGGCACCGCGCGGTTCGATAGCACCACGATCCGCGACAGGTTGCGGCAGTACGCATTCTTGCACAGCGGCGTGCGCATCACCTTCAGCGACGAAGCCGCCGACACGCTCGATGAGTTCGAGTACGCCGACGGCCGCGCCGATGACGCCCAGCACGACGGTCATGATAAAACCCATCGACTGCTTTCCGGGGAATAGTGCCCGCGCGATCAGACCCACGATCAACCCCGTCACGATCCAAGAAAGTAGCGAAATCATGTTGTGTCCTCGTAATGCCCGCAACGGGCACGGTTGTGGAAATGGCGGCCCGCCCGTCGGAGCAGCACGATATCCACATCTTGCAACTGATGTGCCGAAAACGAGGAGCGTTTGCGGTTCGCGCCCTACCGAAACACCGCGAAGGCGTAGATCGCGGTGAAGGAGAGAAACAGCACCGTGAGCAGGTGATAGCCGGCCGTCAGCCACCACGCGGTGAGGTGTTCTTTCACGTCGAACACCGCTTGCAGCATCACCCGGATGCCCCAGAACAGCGCGCCGTAAGCGCACACCGCACGGCCCAACCGCGAACCGCTTGCCAAGTCGTCGGCGCAGGTGAGGCTCATCAGCGCCAGCGCGACGATGCCCAGCACCACGTACCCGCCGTAGGTCCAGTACATCTGCCGGTGCAGCGTCGGTAGCGACGCGAGATCTCGCTTCCAGTTCAACTTGAACGGCACCAGCGACGACGCGATCAGGATGGAGAACTGCCCCACACCCGCGAGCCGGATCAGATCGGCCAGAGCGATGTCCACGAGCGACCCTTTCAGTGCGCGCCGAGCCGCTCCATGAACGGCAGCACCACGCGGAACACATACGGCGGGTGGAACAGCCAGTACGCCGGGCCGATCACCACCAGCGCGGTGAACGCGCGCCCGCGCCACCCGGCGCCCAGTCCGAGCCGCTTGCCGAACTTCGATTTCTCCGCGAGTAGCCCCAGACACTGAATCACGAAGTACAGCGTCGGTAGGCCGTACCCGCCGCGGGGCGGCAGCGAGATCACCAGATCGTGAACGACCCCGCTGAACACGAACACCGCGACGAGCGCCCAGTGCGCCCCGACGCGCGGCGTCAGCGGGCGGAACAGGAACCGGTACGTCAGGTCGCGGAACGCGGTGTTCCACCGCTTGCCCCAGAAGTCGCTCAGGTTCGCGGCCAACAGCGGCCACATCATCAGCGGCTTCGCGTCCACGCCGACCGCGCGCCAGAAGCAACTGATGAGGTGGAACGTTCCGAAGTGAAGCACGAAGATCAGACCGGCCATGCCGACCCACCCGCGAAGCAGTTCCGGTTCCACCAGCGGCGCGACGCCCCACATCAGCGCCACACCGAACGCGAGCTTCGTCAGCGCGAACAGCCACTCGCCCGGTGTGGGGCGCTGTTCATTCGGGAGCGGGCGCGGGTCGAGGAACGCACGTGCGTCCAGCCCCGGCCACGCGAACAAGTACGCGACGTGACGCCACGCGGGTGCGGGCGGTGTCGGCGTGCGCAGCCACGTCAGCAGCTTGCACGCGACGAAGATGGTGACCGCGACCGACCACGCGGGCGGCGACGTACTCCACGCGGCGAACAACATGCATCCCTCCGGGGAGACAACCCCGAAGGGTAAGAAGGGGTAACCGCTACGGGAGGAGGTCGTTCACGAAGACGCTCGCGTGTGGCGCCGCGAGCGGGGTGAGCTTGTCGTCGCGCGTGTAGATTGTGGGCAGCGCGTAGGTGCGGCCGAACGCCGAGTTCGCCTCTGGTCGCGGGTCGCGGAACACGATCACGCGGTCGTTCACCAGGTCAATCACCCAGTAATCCGCGATGCCGCCCGCTGCGTACAGGTCCGCTTTGTAGTGCGTGTCAGTCTGAAAGGTTGTGTCGCTCACTTCGATCACGAGAAGCGCGGTCTTCGGGTGATCGGCTAGGTAGTCGCGTGGCGAACCGGTCACGACGGCCAAGTCTGGGTGCGGCTCCGAGATCAAGCCGAGGTCGAGGGGGAGTTGCGCGCGAACGTCGTAGCCATCGCCGAAAATGCGTTCCAGCGCTTTGGTCGCGAGCCGAACGGCAACGGCGTGGGGCGGGTTCATGGGCGACTCCAAAAGGATGACACCGCCGATCAGTTGCACTCGCTGGTCGTTGAGCCCGTCGCGGAAGAAGCCGTTGTCATCGAGTGCGTAATACTCCTTTCGCGTGAACACGAACGGGCGCGCCGAACCGTCGGCGCGCTCCACCACGGTGCCGCCGATCAACTCCACGTCCCGCCCAACGAACAGGCCGAGTTGTTGCATGCGCGCGAACTCGGCGTCGGACCACAGGCGCGGCGACGGGTCGCGCCGCGGCGCGGCGGGCGGCGGGATGAGCAGGTCGGCGGTCGCCATCGGGAAGCCCTCCATTTCCGGCAGCGTAACGCGCGCGGCGCGCGAGGGGCAAGGTGGGTTCACTGTCTTCTCTTGTGGCACAGACATTCCTGTCTGTGCAGGCTGAGCTAAAGGCACACAGACAGGAATGTCTGTGCCACAAGAGAAGGCAGTCACTGCTGCCCGGTCCGCGCGGACTTGCCCATCGACACGCCCGCTTGACCCTGGATCGGGGCTGCCGTCTCTGCCGCCGATTCGTCGTACAGCTTCTCCCCGCGGCGCGGCACCAGCAGTTTCGCCACCAGTGCCGTCCACCCCGTCTGGTGACTCGCGCCCAAGCCCGCGCCGTGGTCGCCGTGGAAGAACTCGTGGAACAGCAGGTGGTCCTTGAAGTGCGGGTCGGTCTGCATCTTCGCGTACTTGCCGAAGCACGGCCGGTTGCCGTTCGCGTCCCGCAGGAATAGCCGCGTCATCCGCCGCGTGATCTCGACGCCGGCCTCCTGCACCGTGATCTGCTTCCCGCTGCCCACCGGGAACTCGATCTTGAAGTCGGCGCCGTAGTAGTGGTGGAACTTCTGCAGGCTCTCGATGATGAGGAAGTTCACCGGGAACCACACCGGGCCGCGCCAGTTCGAGTTGCCGCCGAACATGCCCGTGTCCGAGTCGCCCGGCACGTAGCCCACCGACACCGTGTGGCCGCCCATGTTCAGCGTGTACGGCTTGTCGCGGTGCGCCATCGACAGCCCGCGCACCCCGTAGGGGCTGAGGAACTCGTTCTCGTCCATCACGCGGGCCAGACACTTCTTGATGCGGTGGCCGCGCATCAGCGACAACAGCCGGCGCTCGCCGCGACCCGGCTCGAACCAGCGCGACACCAGCCCGGCCATGTCGGCGCGGTTCTCCAGCACCCACCGCAAGCGGGTCGCGAACGCCGGCATCTTCGCGAGCAACTCCGGCTCCAACACCTCCACCGCGAACAGCGGAATCAGCCCGACCATCGACCGCACCTTGAGCGGCTCGACGCGGCCGTCCGGCATCGTCAGTTCGTCGTAGTAGAAGCCGTCTTCTTCATCCCACAGCCCGACGCCCTTGCCGGCCATGTCGGTCATCGCCTTCGCGATGCCGAGGAAGTGCTCGAAGAACTTGATCGCGATGTCCTCGTACACCGGGTTGCGCGTCGCCAGCTCCAGCGCGATGCGCATGAGGTTCAGCGCGTACATCGCCATCCACGCGGTGCCGTCCGCCTGGTTGATGAACCCGCCGGTCGGAAGCGGGTGGCTGCGGTCGAACACGCCGATGTTGTCCAGCCCCAGGAACCCGCCCTGGAACACGTTCCGCCCCTGCGCGTCCTTCCGGTTCACCCACCATGTGAAGTTAATCATCAGCTTGTGGAACACGCGCTCCAGGAAGCCCCAGTCGCCGTCGTCCTCATCCTTCTCGTGGTCCCCGTGCTGCACGTGCCCGCCGGTGCGCAGCGTGTGCCGGTGCTTGCGGTCGATCTGGAACACGCGCCACGCGGCCCACGCGTGAACCGGCGGGTTCGCGTCCGAGAAGTTCCACTCGTAGGCCGGGAGTTGGCCGTTCGGGTGCGAGTACCACTCGCGGCACAGCAGCATCAACTGGCCTTTGGCGAACTCCGGGTCGAACGGCGCGAACGCGACCGCGTGGAACGCGGTGTCCCACGCGCAGAAGTACGGGTACTCCCACTTGTCCGGCATCGACAGCACGTCGGCCGCCTTGAAGTGCTGCCAGTCGCTGTTGCGCGCGTACCACCGCTGTTCGGGCGGGGTGATCGTGGCCGAGTCGCCCTTCAGCGACCGGTACACGTCGTACATGTAGAACTGCTTCGTCCAGATCAGGCCCGCGACGGCCTGGCGCTGCACGCGCCGCGCGTCCTCGTCGGGGATGTCGTGTTGGATGTCCGCGTAGTACGCGTCGGCCTCCGCGATGCGGGTGGCGAACAGCGCGTCGAAGTCGGTGAACACGTCCGCGACGCCGTCGGACGCGTGCCGCAGCCGGCAGCGGATGGTGACCGACTGCCCCGCGGGGATCGTGAGCTTGTAGTGCGCGGCGGCCTTCGTGCCGCTGCCCTCGGGGTTCACCGCGGCGCGCTTGCCGTTCACGACGTACTCGTTGATCCCGTCCTTGAAGAAGCCCTTGTCCTGCGTGTTGAAGAGTGCCGGCGTGTTGGTCTCGTTCTCGGTGAACAGGTACGCGTGGCGCATCAGCGAGCTGACCGCCTCCTGCGCCGCGTGCGAGTCGGACGAGCGCGTGGCGCCGCCGGCCCAGAACCGGTACGCGTCCCATTCCGGGTGGAACAGCTTCAGCCCGCCTTGTGAAGAGTGCTCGATCGCCGGCCGCGGCTGGTCCGGCTTCCAGCCCCACGTGTTGCGGAACCAGAGTGTCGGGAGGACGTGAAGCTCGGCCGCGTCCGGGCCGCGGTTGTGCGCGGTCACGCGCATGAGGATGTCGCGCGGGTCGCCCTTCGCGTACTCCACGACCACGTCGAAGTAGCGGTTGTCGTCGAACGTGCCGGTGTCGAGGATTTCGTACTCGGTGTCGTGCCGCCCGCGGCGCTTGCTCTCGTCGCGCAGTTGCTCGTAGGGGTACCGCCGCTGCGGGTACTTGTAGAGCATCTTCAGGTAGCTGTGCGACGGCGTCGCGTCGAGGTGGTAGTACAGCTCCTTCACGTCCTCGCCGTGGTTGCCGTCCTCGTTGGGCAGCCCGAACAGCCGCTCTTTCAGGATCGGGTCTTGCCCGTTCCACAGGGCGAGCGCGAGGCACAGGTACTGGCTGTCGTCGCTGACGCCGGCGAGACCGTCTTCGCCCCAGCGGTAGGCGCGGCGGTGTGCGTGCCAGAACGGGAAGTACGCCCACGGGTCGCCGGTCGGCGAGTAGTCCTCTCGGACCGTACTCCACTGCCGGTCCGAGAGGTACGGCCCCCACCGGCGCCACGCCGGGCGCTCGTTCGGGTCGTTCAGGCGGTCGAGTTCGATGGTCGGTGCGGGCATGACATGATTCCCAAGAACCTAACCCCTAACCCCCTTCCCTAAGAAGGAAGGGGGAGCAAGACTGACGACAGT
>CANLGS010000018.1 GCA_947490035.1 Gemmataceae bacterium | reverse complement strand
GTCGTCGGTCAGAACGACGTGCTGCGGTCGCCGCGCGACGCGGCCCGCTACTTCGGGCGCAACCTCCGCGAGCGGTCACGTCGCCTTCAGGCGAGTAAGGGCCAGGGGGACGAGTCCGAATCGCTCGCGCGCAAAGCCGAGGCGATTCTCACGTCGGTCCGGCTCGACACCGGTTGGCCGAACGAGTTCCCGCTCGACGAGGCGACGCTCGCGCCTGGGCCGACCGCGTGGCAACGCGCCGACCGACTGCTCGCCGGCCCCTTGTTCAAGGCCGAGAAAGACCCCGACCTCGCGCCCGCGCTGCGCGTCCTGCACCGCAAGTTGGAGGCACCCGGCGGGCCGTTCTACGGCGTCTACTTCTACCTCGACGTGTCCAACCCCACGCCGCAACTATTCGACGCGCTCGCCCGGAAGATGCTCGCCGTCGAAACGCAATTCGCCCCGCTCGTCGCGCACCGCGTGCAGTACGCGCTGGTCTTCCTGGGCATCAACTTCGGGATGCCGAAGCAGGAAATCGAAGCCTGTCGGCAGTCCGACAAGATGCGCGATCGGCACCCGGACCTGTCGCGGAAGATCGACGGCTACTCGACGGCCGACGCCGACGTCCTGCCCGTCCACTTCGTTGACAGCACCGACACACCGTTCACGGCGCACCCGTGCGCGGTTCGCGACCCCAACAAGCCGTACACCGCGGAGGCGAAGTACTTCAACTGCCGCGACCAGGCGTTCCACAAGTCGCTGGAGTCATCGCCGGACGTGGGCCTGCGGTTGATCGCCGGCTCGATCGACGCGGACGTGATCGCGGAGGCGCGAGCGGCGTTTCGCTCCAGGTAGGTGCCGCTTGCCGAGCGGCACGGGATAGCCCGCGAGTGAGCGACACGGACACACCCGAAGTGAGAAGTAGGTGCCGCTTGCCGAGCGGCACGGGCTAGCCCGTGTGGAGGCGACACGGACACACCCGAAGCGATCCGCATTGGGCAGCCGTGCCGCTCGGCTCGCGGCACCTACTCACGGCGGGTCGCGAGCCAAAGCCCGGCACTATCCCGCCTGACTGGCAGAAGAAGCCGCATTTCAAATCGCGCGGCGGAGGTAAGGCGCTCCGACCTCACCGCCGGCGATTGGATAGGATCTTCGTCACGATGCTCGCGCCGATGTGCGGCAGCGGCAACACCTCCACCGCGGCGCGATTCTCGACGGCCGCGCGCGGCATCCCGTACACGACGCTCGTCGCCTCGTCCTGGGCGATCGTGTGCCACCCGGCGGCGCGCAGCCGCAGCAGCCCGGCGGCCCCGTCGTTGCCCATCCCGGTGAGTAGCGCCGCCACACCCAGACTCGGACTGTGGCCCGCGGCGCTGCTGAACAGCACGTCCACCGACGGGCGGAACGGCGAGTTGCGCGGCTTCGCCGTGTAGCGCAGGCAGCGGTCCGCGGCCAGTTCCATGTGGTCGTCGGTGACCGCGACGTGAACGGTGCCGGCGGTCGGGTGGTCGCCGTCGTTCACGGCCCGCACCGGCAGCGCGCACGAGAGCGCGAGCTGCTGCACCACCCCCAGCGCGAAGTCGGCCCCGATGTGCAGGCTGATGAGTACCGCGGCCGGGAAGTCGGCCGGCAGCGTGCTGACCACGGCGACCAGCGCCTGCGGCCCGCCGGTGGACGCGCCCAGCAGCACCAGCGGCGGCAGGTCGCCCGGCACGCCGCTGGCGAGCGGGACCATGATCAGACTCGACCCGCTCATCTCATTGAGCGCGCACTCCAGTTTGAGCAGCCGCGCGACCAACTTCTCCTGGTTCGCGATCGTGCCGCTGGGGCCGACGGTCGGCGTGTCCACCGCATCCACGGCGCCCGCGCCGAGCGCCTGGAACACGAGCGGGAAGTTGGCCGCGACACTGTTCGTCACGATCAGGATCGGGCACGGCGCCTGCTGCATGATCTGGCGCGTCGCCTCGACCCCGTTGACCCGCGGCATGACGAGGTCCATGAGGATCGCGTCGGGCCGGTCGGCGGCGGCCTTGCGCGCCGCGTCGGCGCCGTCCTCGGCCGCCCACGCGACCGTGTACCCCGGCATGGCCGCGACGATGCGCCGGAGCACCTCCCGCGCCAACGCCAGGTCGTTCACGATCCCGATACGCATCCGATGTGTCCTCTGCCTTCTGTCCTCTGCCTTCTGTCCTCGTGCGGCTCGCGTTCCTCTTCGAGTCGCGGCTAAACGAAACGCGAATGACTGATGACAGGCGATCACCGGCCCTCGGCCAGGCCGATCAGTTCGACCACCGCGTCGATGAACCGGTTGTCGTGGAAACTGCTCTTGGTCAGGTACGCGTTCGCCCCGACCTCCAGCCCCTTGATCCGGTCCTCCTCACGTTCTTTATAGGAAACGATGATGACCGGTAGGTCTCGGAGCCGGTCGTCGGCCCGCACCGCCTGAACCAACTGTAGACCATTCATGCGCGGCATGTCGATGTCGCTTACCAACAGGTCGCACCGCTCGGCCCGCACCTTGTTCCACCCGTCCATGCCGTCCACCGCGACCGCCACCTCGTACCCCTTGTGCAGAAGCAACTGGCGTTCGACTTCGCGCACCGTGATGGAGTCGTCCACCACCAGCACGCGCTTCTTGCGGGACGCGCCGGACGCGCGCGTCTCGCACCGCACCAGCGACCCCGACTGGATGAACTGGTCCATCGACCGGAACAGGTCTTCAACGTCCACGATCAGCACGGGCGAGCCGTCGTCGAGGATCGCGGCGGCGCTCAGGTTGGGCACCTTGCCGAGCCGCGGGTCGAGCGGGCGCACCACCAGGTCTTGTTCGCCGCGGAACGCGTCCACGACCAGCCCGTACACGCCGGTGCCGTCGGACAGCAGCACGACCGGCACGTCGGTTCCGGCGAGCGCGGGGGCCGGCATGTCGAGCAGTTGGGCGGCCATCACCAGCCCGACGTTCTGCCCGTCCACGGTGACGAACTGGCGGTGTTCGATCGAGCGCACGTCGTCGCGGCGGATGCGGATCAGCCGGTCGATGCGGGTGTGCGGGAACGCGTAGGGTTCGCCGGCCACGTCGATGACGACGGCGCGGATCACCGAGAGCGTGAGCGGCAGTTGCAGGTGGAACGCGGTGCCGGTGCCGCGCGCGGTGGTGACGCGGACGTTGCCGCCGACCTTGCGGATGGTGTCCAGCACCACGTCGAGGCCGACGCCGCGGCCGGAGAACTCGGTGACCAACGCGGCCGTGCTGAAACCGGGCAAGAAGAGGAATTCGAGCAACTCCGCTTCCGTCGATTTGGCGACCATCTCGGGCGAGTTCAGCCCGCGCTCGACGATCTTCTTGCGGAGCCGCATGAGATCGACGCCGGTGCCGTCGTCGGACACGGACACGAGCAGCATCCCGGCCCGGTGCCGCGCCTCGACGGTGATCGTGCCGGTGCTCGGCTTCCCGGCCACGGTGCGCACGTCGGGCGACTCCAGCCCGTGGTCGATGGCGTTGCGGATCAGGTGCGAGAGGGGCGATTCGAGCTTCTCCAGGATGTCGCGATCGACCTCCGTGTGTTCGCCCACGATCACCAGCCGCGCCTCCTTGCCGAGCGACCGGGCCATGTCGCGCACCATGCGCGGCAGGCCGTGGATGCCGTCGCCGAACGGCCGCATGCGGCTGGCGATGACCTCGCGGTAGAGGCGGGCGTTGAGGTCTTCGGCGCGGGCCGCGTGGTCGTCGAAGGAGGCGGTCTTCTCGGACAGTTCGAGCCGGCACGCGGCCCACTCGTGGCGCGTCTCGGCGACGAGCGTGGCAATCTGCGTCGGCGCCATCCCGCCGACCGCGGCGTGGTAGGCGGTGTCCAGCATCGTCGCCAGCACGTCCTGGTGCTTGCGCAGTTTGAGGAGCGCGGTGGCGAACGACGGCAGCCACCGGGCCTGCACGAGCGATTCGCCGGCCAACCCCATGAGCCGGTTGAGGCTCTGCGCGCTGACTCGCACCACCAGTTCCGGGGGCGGCGGGGGCGCGCCCAGGTTCATGGGGATCACCGCCACCGGTGCGGGCGGCGGAGCGACCGGCGCCGCGTAACTGCCGTCCCATCCGGGCGTGAGCGGTAACTCATCCGGGTACAGGTCGGCGAGCGGGCGAACGTGCGGCTTCGCGGCGGTCATGCGGACCGTGTTCGCGGGCGCGGGCGGCGCTTCGGGGACGCCGTTGCTCTGCGCCGCGGGCGCGAGTGGAGGCGGTGCCGGCGCCGGGGCAGGCGCCGCTTTACTCGCGCTCGCGGCCTGGGTGAAGGCGTCCGCGATGGTCGCGAACGCGGGTCGTGCCGACTCCAGCCATTCGGGGAACGTCTCGTCGTCGGTCGTCAGCGCGCCGGCGACCGTCGCGACCGCATAGCGGAGCCAGTCCACCGCCAGCGCCGGGAGCGGCGCCTTGGACTCGCGTGCCGCCCGCAGGAACGTACCAACCGCGCCGGCCACGTCCGCGACCGGCGCGCACTTCACCAACCGGGCGGCGCCGCGGAGTTGCTTGAGGCACTCCAGCACCGGCTCGGCGGCCGTCGGGTCGGCGGGGAGGTGCGGCAGCGCCTTCGCGATCACGTGCAGGTGTTCGCGCGCCTCTTCGCGGAACAGGTCGAGCATCGAGTGTTCAGCGCCCAGCGCGAACGGCCCGGCCGGGATGTTCGCCGGCTCGAATGCCGCCAGGGGTGGAAACGGTTCTTGGTGAACCGCGACGGTAACGGAGCGGGTGGGCGTTGCACCCGCGTCATTCATCAGGGGGCTTTTGCTCGCTCCGTTACCGTTGCGAATCACCGGGACAGGATTTCCACCCGCTCCGTTACCGTCGCGGTTCACCGGGGGCACGGCCGGTGCCTTCGCGCTCCCCTCGGCGATGGCGGCCAGCAGCGGCTCGAGCGCGGTCACGGCGGCGCCGTTGCTCGTCTCCCACGTGGCGATGGTGTCTTGCGTGAGGACCGCCAGGCCCGCGAGCACGTCCGAACCGCGGAGCAGGATGTCGATGTCCGCGCTGCCAAGCCGAATCTTGCCGTCCTGCGCCGCGACGAGGGCGTCCTCCATGACGTGCGCCAGCCGCACGGCGGTGTCGATGCCGACGATCCGCGCCGCGCCCTTGATGGAGTGCGCCGCGCGCATCAGTTCTTCGAGCAGCGCGGGGTCGCCGGCCCGCGACTCGGCTTCGACGAGGCCGGCCCCGAGGGTGTCGGCGTGCGCCTTCACCTCCTCGCGGAACAGCTCGAACATGGCGGCGTCGATGCCCGTCATCGGAGCCGCTCCCGTAAGGTCTGGAATAAACGCAGGTCGTCGAGGACACCGACCGCGCGGTTCCCGTGCGGGAACACGCCGCGGGTCAGTCGCCCGTGCGACCGCGCCAGCGTCGGCGCCGCAGATGTCAGGTCGGGGATCAGCACGCGGTGAACCTGATCCACCTCGTCGGCCGCGAACACCCAGACTTCCGTTTCGCGCCGGATGACGACGAGGCGCCGCAGGTCCGGATCGCTGTCCGGCTGGGCGGTCACGCCGAGGACCATGTCGAGCCGCACGCACAGGTGCAGTTCGCCGCGGATGTTCGCCATGCCCGCGAGCAGCCCGGCGCGGTGCGGGATGCGGTGCAGCAGCCGCGGCCGCGTCACCTCGACCAGTACCGTGACCGGCAGCGCGAGCCACTCGTCGCCGAGCCGGAACACGAGCACGCTGGACTCGTCGCCCTCGCGGGTCTCGTCGCGGGCGGAGAGCCGGGTGGTCCACTCGGCGAGGTAGCCGGCGGGCGACGGCGCGTCGAGGAACCGCCGGCCGGCGGTGGCGAACACCGGGCAGTTGTTGCAGTGCGTGACCTTCAGCAACTCCGGGCACGACCGGTCGCCGCGCACGCCGATGCGGTTCCAGCACTGGTCCGGCGGAACGACGGCGACGGTAGCGAGCGGGCGCGGGGTCATGTTCCCTCCGGCGGCGCGAGCCGGGCGAGCCGGGCGCGCAAGGCGGTGGCGCGGGGCACGTTGCCGCGCCGCTCGCACAGCCCGATCATGTGGCTGACCGCCTCGACGTGATCGGCGTTCAGGTACAGCGCCTTGCCGAAAGCGTCGTAAGCGGCGTCCGCGTTTCCGGCGGCGAGGTGGACCACGCCCAGGAGCGCGAACACGTCGGCATCGCCGGGGCGGGTGCGGACGAGTTCTTCACACGCGGCCCGCGCGTCGGCGAGTCGCCCGGAATCGGCCAGCACACGCGCCGCGGCGATCGCGCTGTCAGCGAGCGGGGGCGCGGTCGATGCGGGCGCGGCCGGAGCAGGTGCCGGCGGCGGGGGTGCGGGGGCCGGCGGCGGCGGAACGAGTACACCGCTCACCGCGCTGGCGCGACGGTAGATGCCGAACTCGGTCGGCCCTTCGGGCACGAACCGACCGGTCGGCAGTCGGTCGGCCTCGGCGGGCGTCACGCACAACCGGCCGTCGGCCGCAAGCAGCCGGTCGATGTTCGCCATCGCCCGCTGCTTGGCCTCGGGCATGAAGTAGATGAACACGTTGCGGCACACGATCAGGTCGTAGGGCCGCTCGCGCTCCAAGAACAGCGGATCGGTCAGGTTGCCCACCTGAAACCGCACCGCATCGCGGATGCGCGGGAGCACCTCCCACCCGATGCCCGTCTTGCGGAAGTAACCCGGTCGCCGGTCCGGTCCCGGTTCGCGGAACGCGGACGCGGAGTAGCGCCCCTCGGTGGCGCGGGCCACGTTCCGCTCGGACAGGTCGATGGCGTCGATGGTCACACTGCCGGCCGTGTTCAACGGGTCGAAGAACGCGATGGCGAGCGAGTACGGCTCCTCACCGGTGCTGCACGGTGCGCTGAGGACGCGCGCCCCGCTCGGGCGGGCGGCGCGGCCGAGGACGAACGACGCGAGCCGGTCGAATAGCGGGTGGCCGCCGCGAAAGAACCACGTCTCCGGCACGACCAGATCGGCCGCCAGCGCATCGAGCTCGGCCTGTTCGGTCAGAACGAGGGCCGCGTACAGCGACGGATCGGTGATGCCGCGCGCGGCCATGCGCCCCTCGATGGCGCAGCTCAGGACGTTCGGCCCCAGGGTCGAGGCGTCCAGCCCCAACCGGTCGCGAACGGCCTTTTCGACGGCGGCGCTCACGACTGGAACCCCACTTCGATCAGCCCGCCGGACCCGGCCGCGACCTGCGCGAGCAGCCAGTCCGGGTCGAGCAGTCGGAGGATGCCTTGCCCGTCCGCGAGCGCCGGTCCGAGGCTCGGTCGTCCGGGCGGTCCGGGAATCGGCTGCACGAGGCCGGGGCGGATCTCGCGAATCTCCGCGACCTGCGTCGCGAGCAGCCCGACGAGCGATTCCGGGATGTCGAGCGGGTACGGAAACAGAATGATGCGGCTACTCAGGTGCATCGGGCACTCGCCGACGCCCGCGAGCGCGTGCAGATCGACGACCGGCACGACGCGTCCGCGGTAGACGAACACGCCGGCGATCCACGGCGGCGCCCCGTGAACGGGGGTGAGCTGCACGCGCGGCACGACCTCGCGGACGCGGCGCACGTCCACCGCGACTTTGTCCGGCCCAACTTGGAAGACGAGTCCGAGCATTTTTGGCAGTCGAAAGTCGTAAGGTCGAAAGTCGTAAGGTCAAAGACAGTCGAAAACGAAAGGCAATCAAGAAGTCGCGGTCAGGTACTGCATGAAGCGGCTCAGGAGGCGCGAAATCTCGGTGGCGAGTTCAGTCAACTCATCGAACTGTGCTTCAGCCAAATAGCCGACATCGAGGGCGGCGTAGAGTTGCGCGCGAACTTCGCCCGCAGACCCTTTCGCGATCGAGAGGAAGCGGGCGAACTCCTTATCGCCACTCCCGCGCTCGAACCCCTCCGCGATGTTCGACATGATCGACACACCGGCCCGGCGGATCTGATCGCGCAAGCCGAAGTCCCGCGCGAAGGCGCCTTCATTCGTGATTGCGTAGATTCGGCGTGTCAACACCCGACCCTTCTTCCAGGCGTCGATGTCCTCGAAGCGTTCGATCTTCGCCACACCCGCCTCCGGTTTGTGTCTTCGACTGCCTTTCGACTTTATGACTTTCGACGTGACGACTTTCGACTGCTAGGTTTTGAACTGCGCGATCTCTTCGTTCAGCCCTTCGACCGAACTGCGCAGGTGCGCCGCGGTCTTCTCGAACTCCTTGATCGACTGCGCGCTGCGGTGGGTCGCGTCCGCGATCTGCGTCATCGCGTCGTTGATCTGCTGCGCGCCGGTCGTCTGGTTCCGCATCCCCTCGTTCACCAGTTGGAACCGACCGCTCAGGCTCTGCACCTCGTTGATGATCTCCCACGTCATCTGGTTGATCTTCGCTACCTGCGCGACGCCGGAACGCACCTCGTCGGCGAACTTGTCCATCTGCATCACGCCGGCACTCACCGCGTCCTGCATCTGGCCGACCATCGTCTCGATGTCGAGCGTGGCGACGGCGGTCTGATCCGCGAGCCGGCGGATTTCGCGTGCCACCACCAGGAACCCGCGGCCGTACTCGCCGGCCTTCTCGGCCTCGATCGCGGCGTTGATCGACAGCAGGTTGGTCTGGTCCGCGACCTTCGTGATCGTCGTGACAACCGCGTTGATGCTGTCGGCCTTCTCCCGGATCATGCCCAGTTTGGTGGATACCGATGCGGTGGACTCGACCAACTGCTTCATCTCGGTCGCCATCTTGGTCGTGTTGTCGCGCCCGCGGGTGGCGAGGTCGGCCGCGTGGCTCGCGGTCTGGCTCACCTCGTTCATCGTACCCGACAGGTCTTTGCTCGTGGCGGACACCTGGCGCACGGACGCGGCCACCTCGGTGGTGGACGCGCTCAGGTTGTTGACGGTCTGTTCCTGGTTGCGGGCGGTCGCGGCGATCTGCGAGGCGATGGAGAGGAGTTGCAGGCTGGACTCGCGAGCCTTGGCGACGATGCCGTGAATCTTGGCGATGACGGCGTTGATGCCTTCGGCCAGTTGGCCCATCTCGTCTTTGCCGTCCACTTCGAGGCGGGCGGTCAGGTCGCCGGCCCCGCTGGCCATCTGCCGCACCTTCTTGTTCAGCGCGTTCGCGGACCGGACGACGCTGCTGATGAGGTAGCCGCCGATCAGCCCGAAGGCGATCACCGCGACCACGCCGAGCAGGACGGTGACGGTGGACCACAGTTTGATGCTGCTGGCGATTTCGGCCTCGGCCGCCTTGGTGGACGCCTCCACTGCGACGGCGGCCTCGCGCATGGCTTTCACGTGCTCGCGGTACGCCGGGGTGATCTTGTCGCGGAGAATCACAACGCCCTCCTTGCGCGTCTTGTCGTCGCGCATCTTGGGCAGGAAGTCGTCGTTGGCGATCCGGAACACCTCGAGCGCCGGCAGGTGCGCGGTGGTCTCCAGCGTGCGGTACGCGGCCGGGTCGATGTTCTTCTTGGCGAGCCACTCCTCACGCTTCTTGTAGTACTCCGCCTCGTACTCGCGGTACCGCGCCTCGGCGGTGCGGCGTTCGTCGGCGCTCGTGGCGTTCTCCACCTCGTGCAGCATGAGGTACACGCGGCCGATGAACAGCGGCGGCGGCGTCATCTGATCGACGAGGGCTTTGCGCTCGATGACCTCCTGGTACACGGGGCCGCCGACGCGGTACTTGTCCAGCAGGAAGCCGGTCAGCCCGAGCGCCAGTAGCACGGTCACGGTGTACCCGATCAACAGCGCGTTGAGCTTCACGCGCAGGGAAACGTCGCGGAGGCGGAACATGGTGCGAGCCAGTGTGAGTCGGGGTCCGACATAGGCGATAGTACCCGGTGTGCGGGGCGAGTCCAGCGACTTCGCCTAAACACCGGAAGTTACCCACTTTCCGGGTCGCGCCGACGGTATAAGCGCTCAGAACCGAACGCGCGGGCGGCGTATTATACCCCGTTTCGGGGCGGGCGTGGGTTGGACGTGCGAAGCCGCGAGCGGCGGAAGGTCAGAATTAGAAGCGAATGTCCATCATCGAGAAGTCGTCGGCGAGCACCTCTTTGCCGCCCAGTTCGCGGATGTAGTCGAGGTGCCGGCCGATCAGGTCGCCGTCGATGGCGAGTTCGGACTCCAGGCGCGTGAGGAACTCGGCGAACGGCCACATCGCGCCGTCCGCCTTCTCGATCTCCAGAATGCCGTCGCTGAACACCAGCAACCGGGCGCCCTCCGCGACACTGATAGTCCGCGTCTCGTAGGGCATGTCTGGCATGAACCCGACGGCAGGCGAGTCGGCCTCCAGCGAGTGCAGCGTTCCGCCGGACATCATCAGCGCCGGCGGGTGGCCGGCGTTGCAGTACAGGAGCGTCTTGCCGGCCGGCTTGTACACGCCGTACCAGATGGTGAAGTACTTGCCGTCCTGCCGGTCCATCTGGAACATGTCGTTGAGCTTGGTGACCACCGCGCCGGGGTCGCGCGGGTCGGCGCCGGGGATCGAGTTCGACGAGAGGACGTTGCCGGCGGACACCGCCAGGAGTGCCGACCCGACGCCGTGCCCGCTCACGTCGAGCAGGTAGAGCGCGAGGTGCTTCTTGTCGATCCAGTGGTAGCCGAACATGTCGCCGGCGAGCTGCGTGGACGGCACGAACTTCCACGCGATCTTGATCGCCCCGGTCTTGAGCGGGGCCGGCAGCAGCGACTGGACGTAGCGCGCGGCGCGGGCGAGTTCCGCGGCCACCTCGCGCTGCGTCTCCGCCAGTTCGCGGTACGCCTCGTTCCGCTCCAGCAGCGCGACGTAGCCTTTCGAGTGGTACTTGACGCGGGCCACGACTTCGAGTTTGTCGGGCAACTTCACCATGTAGTCGCTGGCGCCCAGCGCGAACGCCTTCGCCTTCACGGTCGGGTCTTCCTTGCTGGACAGCACGATGAGCGGCACCTCGCGCGTGCCGGAGTTCGCGCGGAAGTACTTGACCAACTGCAACCCGTCGATGTCGGGCATCACGAGGTCTTGCAGAATGACGGTGGGCTTGAACTCGTTGGCAACGTCGATGGCGGCGGCCGGATCGGGGCAGAACCGGAACTCGAGTTCCGGTTCGTCCGCGAGCATACGGCGCACGGTCTCGCCGACCATGGGCTGGTCGTCCACGAGTAGAACTTTGATCGGGTGCGCTTCGGGCATCGGCCTATTTCACACTGGTAAACTGGGTAAGGGAAGTATTAGTTTAGCGGCAGACCCGGTGGGGCCAGCTTTCTGAAAGCGATTATGCCGATTGTGCGGCGGGAAGTGTGGGAGGTTCAGCGGCGCGACTACCTCGCGAGCGTCGCGCCGTGGGCCGAGGATCGCACCGCGCGAGTGGCCCGCGGGCAGAAGCACCCGGTCTACGATTTCCTCTTTGAATACTACTCGTGGCGCCCGGCGCGCCTGCTCCGGTGGACGCCCGGCTTCGGCGTGACGCTCGAAGGCGCGACCCGCGAGGACATCGCGTGGAGCGAGTTCGTTCCGACTGACAACGGGTTGTCACTGCCCGCGGGTGCGTTCCCGGGACGCCGCGTCTCGTACCTCCGCTGGGCGGTGGACTACCTCGACGCGGTGCTGGCGCGCGAGCCGTCGTTCGCGTGTCTGGGGCTGCACGAGTGGGCGATGGTGTACCGCGACCCGGCCGTGCGGCACCCGTATGTTCCGCTGCGCCTGTCGCGCGACGAAACGGACGCGGTGGTGGATTCGCAGCCGCTGCGCTGCACGCACTACGACGCGTACCGCTTCTTCACGCCGGCCGCGATGCCGCTGAACCGCTACCCATTGAATCGCGCCGAGACTCCCGATCACGACCAGCCGGGTTGCATCCACGCGAACATGGACCTGTACAAGTTCGCGTACAAGATCGCCCCGTTCTGCCCGTCGGACGTGGTCGCGGACGCGTTCGAGGTGGCGCGCTTCGCGCGCGAGATCGACATGCGCGCCAGTCCTTACGACCTCGGTGGGTACGGCTTCACGCCGATCAAGATCGAGACGCGCACCGGGCGCGAAGAGTACGTCGAACTTCAACGCGGCGTGTATTTGAAGGCGCAACCCGTGCGCGAGCGCGTGCGGGCGGTTTACGCGCGACTGCTTGCGGAAGGCGGGTGACTTTTAGCCCTGAAGGGGCGTGCTTCCTCAGCCCACGGCTTGGTGCGTGATCTGACCGGTTGGGTGGAAATGCCAAAGACGCGCCGCCATTTGAGACAAAGAACCGTGTTGAGGGCCGGCCGGGGGTTGGGGGGTGGTCTTCGCGTGGGGCGCGTTCGCGGCTACAATCGCTTCACGCTGACTGCATGCCACCGGAGTTCACCGTGAAGAAAGTCCTTCTCACCATCAGCCTGTTCGCGCTCGGTCTCGGCGCGGCCAACCTGCCCGCGGCCGAAACTGCACCGCCCCCGCGGCCGATCACCGACCGCGACGCGTTCTTCCGCAAGCCGAAGGTCCACAACCTGACGATCACCGTGGAAATGAAAGCTGTCGAGTCGATCAACAAGGAGCCGCGGCAGTACGTGAAGTGCCTGCTGAAGGAGGGCGACACCGAGTACGCCGACGTGGGCGTTCACCTGCGCGGGGCGGTCGGTAGTTTCCGCAACTTCGACGACAAGCCGGGCCTCACGCTGAACATGGACAAGTTCGTGGACGACCAGTTGTACAACGGCCTGGACAAGTGGCACCTCGCCAACTCGGTGCAAGACCCCAGCTACCTGTCGGAGTTGATTTGCGGCGACATCTTCCGCGCCGCGGGCGTGCCGGCGGCGCGCATCAGCCACGCGACGCTCACGCTCAACGGCCGCAAACGCGGCTTCTACTACCTCAAGGAAGGCTACGACAAGCGGTTCCTCAAAGACCACTTCGGCAACAGCAGCGGCAACTTCTACGACGGCGGGTTCCTGCGCGAGATCGACCAGCCGCTGCAACTCATCTCCGGCAAGGGCGACGTGGCCGACCGCGCCGACCTGAAGGCGCTGCTCGCCGCGGCCCGCGAGCCGAACGAGCAGAAGCGGTTCGAGAAGTTGGAAAAGCTGCTCGACATGGAGAAGTTCCTCAGTTACGTCGTGGTGGAGATGATCGCGTCCGACTGGGACGGCTACCCGTCGAAGTGCAACAACTACCGCATCTACCACAACCCGAAGACGGACAAGATCACGTTCATCCCGTCGGGCCTGGACCAGATGTTCGGCGACACCAACTGGCCGATCCTGCCGAACTGGGGCGGCACGGTGGCGCGCGAACTGATGGCGACGAAGGAGGGCAAGAAGCGCTACTTGGCCCGCCTCCGCGAGATCATGCAGAGCGTGTACAAGCCGGACGAACTGGTGAAGCGACTGGACGAGATGGAAGCGATCGTTCAGCCGGCGCTGGCGGCGGTCGATCCGGGGGCGGGCCGCGACTACAAGAACCAGGTGAACCGCCTGCGCAACGCGATCAAGGAGCGCGCGAAGAACATCAACGAGCAGATCAAGCGGCTACCTGGGTAGTGTTCAGTTCTCAGTGTTCAGTTTTCAGCAGGCGGCACGACCCTGCTCGCGCACGGATGAGCTAAAGTGTCGGTACTGAAAACTGAACACTGAGAACTGAACACTCCCGTTGACACCACCTCCGCCCGCGGGTACGTCCGGCCGCATGGTCACGTCGCGCTACTGCGCCTGCGGGGCGGCTCTCGCGCTGGCGGTGCTGATCGGGTGCCACCTGCCCCAGCGGTCGCACGGCCCCGGTCGCGAACCGCACCGCGCGCACGCCTCCGAAGACGGTCCGGCCGTCATACCGCCGGGCGTGGTACTCGCGGCCCCGGCCGACCTCGTCGTCGGGCTGCGCCGACCCCGGCACGTCCTCGCGCTCTCCAGCGGCGGGTTGTACGGCGCGTACACCACCGGCGTTCTCGACGGCTGGACGCGATCCGGCACGCGCCCGGAGTTCGACGTGGTGACCGGCACCAGCACCGGCGCGCTCATCGCCCCGTATGCGTTCCTCGGCAGCGAGTACGACGCGAACGCGATGAAGCTCTACACCGGCGTCCGCACCGAAGACATCTTCCGCATGCGCGCCTGGGTGACGATTCCATTCCGCGACGCGCTCGCCACCTCCGTCCCGCTGCGGCAGTTGATCGAAGCGCAGATCAGCCAGGAACTGATGGAGAAGATCGCGGCGGAACACCGCAAGGGACGGCGGCTGTACGTCGGCACGACCGACCTGCGCACCAAGCGCGCGGTGATCTGGGACATGGGCGCGATCGCGTGCCGCCCGTGCCCGGAGGGGTGCAACCTGTTCCGCGACGTGCTGCTCGCGTCGTCGTCGATCCCCGGCGTGTTCCCGCCGGTGCCGTTCCGCGTCGCCATCGACGGGCGTAACCAGACCGAGTGGCACGTGGACGGCGGCATCACCGCACCGCTGTTCATGCCGCCCGGCGTGTTCGCGACGGCGACCGACCCGAACCCCAACCCGATGCTCGCGGGCGCCAACTTCTACGCGATCGTGGCCGGCAAACTGTACCCGGACGAGGGCTTGGTGCGCCGCCGCGTGCTGCCGGTGTTGAGCGCGAGTACGGGCGCGCTGTTCTACGCGTACTGCCGTTCGGAACTGGCGAACACCTACTGGCAGTCGCGGCTCGCCGGGATGCGGTATCACGTCCTCGCGCTGCGCCAGGACGCGGACATCCACGCGAACTCGGCCGTGAGCTTCAACCAGAAATTGATGACGCAGTTGTACCGCGAGGGGTTGACGGACGGGCAATCGCGCGGCGGGCCGAACTGGATGTACGTGCCGCCGGTGCTCAGCCCGTGCGACGGCGACTACGCGCGCGGCGGTCTGCGGCTGCGCACCATGCCGCCGGTCCCGGCCGCGGTGCCGTAGTCGCTTCGCTCCAGTCTCAAGTCTGAAAGTCTCAAGTCATAAAGTCGAAAGCCAAGCCAGTGGGGGTCTTCGACTTTATGACTTGAGACTTTCAGACTTTCAGACTTGAGACTCGTTCGGCACTTCCCCGCCGTGCTTCTCGATCTGCTCGCGTACCAGTTTCACCAGCGCGTCGTGAATGCGCGCATCGACACCCACCACCGTACACACACGCTCCTGCCCACCAGACGCGAACGCGAGTTGCGTCACCCACGCGCCGGCCTCCTGCGCCACGATCCGCCCGGCTTCCACGTCGTGATCCTTCGCGGTGATGATCGCGCCCGCCCCGCCGCGACCGGCCATGTGCGCGAGGATCAACGCCACCGACCCGCTGTTGCGGATCGCCGCGCCGCGATCCGCGAGTTCGCGGAACACTTCCGTCTGCGCGTCGAGGTCCAGCCCGCGCGCGGAGTAGTCGATGAGCTGGTTGCGCAGCGGGTTCTCGCCGTCGATGGCGGTCGTGAACACCGTCGCGCGGTGTTCGAGGTCGTTGCGCTCGATGACGAACGCGCCCTGCCCGCGTTCGGCCCAGAAGATACGCCCCGACGCCGGGTGCGCGACCACGCCGTCGGTCGTCACCCACGCCGCGCCGTTCCACTCCTGGCACGCGATCGCGGTGCAGAACTCCTGTCGCCGGCACAGGAAGTTGCGCGTGCCGTCGAGCGGGTCCACCAGGAACCGCAAGGCGCCCGCGGCCGGTGCGGTGAGGTTCGCGTCGCCGCCCTCCTCGCCGTAGAACCGGTACGCCGGGAAGTGGCCCTTCAGCACTTCGCGGATGCGCCCTTCGATTTCGTCATCAACAATACTCGCGATGTTGTGTTCGTCCTTGAAGGTCGCGACGAGGTGCGTGTCGAAGTGCTTCATCGCGATGGCGTTCGCCTCGAACGCGGCCTCGATCATCGCCCCGACGTGGCCGTAGTGCAGTCCGCCCGGCAGCTTGCGTTTCACCACGCGATCCCAAATCGGTTTCAGCACCGTGATGCGCGGGTTCCCTTCGCCGCGAATGGCCCCGAAGTAGCGCCACATCTCGCGCTTCAGGTCGCCGTAATCATCGAGCCACTCGCGCGGGCCTTTGGCGTGCATCTGCGCCTTCGCGAGCAGCAGGCGCACGTACCGCGTGTTGCGGTCGTCGTCGCTGACCCGCGCCGGTTCGGCGTGCCCCTCGATCAGTTCGCGCACCGCGGCCTCGTGCTTCTCAAGCACCGCCTTGCAGTCGT
>CANLGS010000017.1 GCA_947490035.1 Gemmataceae bacterium | reverse complement strand
TGGCATCTGTTCGCCTCGCAATGGGTGTTTGGGAGACATACACAAATCCCCGATTTCATGAAACCCCGTTTCCGAGTTGTGGCACTAGCATCCGGTCACGCCCCTAATACGGAACCTTCACGCGATGTCCGTTTTACTGCAACGAGCGCCCCGCACCGAGCGCGCGTCCAACCCGGCGCTCCGCAAGGTGGTCATCACCGACCTCGACCGCCCGGACACGTACCCCACGTTGTCGGACACGACAATCAAGGTGATGGGGCTGGCGAACAAGGCCGACGTGTCGGTGGGGGAGATCGCGGGGATCGTGCGCCGCGACGGGGTACTCGCCGCAGGCGTCCTGCGTGCCGCCAACAGTTGCACGTTCCGCGGCGGGAAGGCGATCGAGGACGTGCAGCAGGCGGTGCTGCGGCTGGCCCTCCAGCAGTGCGGGCGGTTGCTCGCCACCTCGGGCGTGCGCGAGGTGTACGCCCGCTGTTCGCCGCCGGTTCAGAAGCGGTGCGACGCGGTCCTGCGGCACTCGCTGTTCGTCGCCCAACTGGCGGCCCGGTTCAGCCGGCTGGCGGGCGTCGGGGAGCCGGGCGCGGCGTTCACCGCGGGTCTGCTGCACGACATCGGGCGGGTGATCCTGTGCGTGAAGTGCGACGGGGTCGCCGACCCCGACGCGGTCGCGGTTCACGAAGGCGACGAAACGGTTGCCGTCGAGCGGGAGGCGTTCGGCATCGACCACTGCGCGATCGGCTACCAGTTCGCGACCCGCAGCGGCCTGCCCGAGAGCGTGGTCCGGGTCGCGCTCAACCACCACCGCGCGGCCGACGAGCCGTTCCAGCGGGAGGCGGTCGCGCTGGTCGCGGTCGCCGAACGGGTGGCGAACCACGTCCAGCGCGCGCACGAGATCGCCGGCTACGACCTCGCCGCGTGTCCGCAGTTCGAGGTGTTGGCGGCGCGCTGGAAGCCGGCGCGCGAAGTCGCGTTCCGCGCCGGCCTCCCGGCCGCGACGGTGCAGGCGCTCCGCGACACCCGGAAGATGCTCCGGGCGCTCGCTTGAGCCGCGGCGTGCCGCGGTCAGATGATCTGTTTGATCGGTTCGGCGCCTTCGACGCCGACCAACTTCTGATCCAACCCGCCGTAGAAGTAGGTGAGCTTGTTCGGGTCGAGGCCCATCTGTTGCAACACGGTCGCGTGCATGTTCTTCACGTGGAACCGGTCGTCCACCGCGAAGTTGCCCAGTTCGTCGGTCGTGCCGACGCTCATGCCGCCCTTGATGCCGCCGCCGGCCATCCACGACGTGAACCCGTAGGCGTTGTGGTCGCGGCCGGTGCCCTGCGCGTACTCCGCCGTCGGCTGGCGGCCGAACTCGCCGCTCCAGATGATGATGGTGCTGTCGAGCAGACCCTTGCGCTTTAAGTCTTTGAGCAACCCCGCGATGGGCTTGTCGGTGTTGCCCGCGTGCAGGCTGTGGTTCTTCACCAGGTCGCCGTGCGCGTCCCAGTTGTGGTCGTTGTGGTTGCCGCCGCTGTAAATCTGGATGAACCGCACGCCGCGTTCGACGAGCCGGCGCGCGAGCAGGCACTTGCGGCCGAAGTCCTCGGTGCGCTTGTCGTCGATGCCGTACAGCTTCTTCGTCTCCTCGTCCTCCTTCGAGAAGTCCACCGCTTCGGGCGCGTGTTCCTGCATCTTGAACGCGAGTTCGTAGCTCGCGATGCGGGCGACGAGTTCGCTGTTGTCGGCGCGCGTCGCGAGGTGCTGTTGGTTCTTCTCCTTGAGCCGGTCGAGCAGGTCGCGCTGTTGCGCCCTCGTCGTACCCTCCGGCAGCGCGAGGTCGTGGATCGGCGTCTTGTCGGCGCGGATCTGCACGCCCTGGTACGCGGCCGGCATGTAACCGCTCGACCAGTTCTTCGGGCCGCTAATCGGCCCGCCGGAGTTGTCGAGCATCACCACGAAGCCCGGCAGGTTCTCGTTCTCGCTACCCAACCCGTAAGTGACCCAGCTCCCCAGGCATGGGCTACCGGAGAGGAGCCGCCCGCTGTTCATCATGAGCAGCCCGGAGCCGTGAATCGGCGACTCGGCGTACATGGAGTGCAGGAACGCGATGTCGTCCACGCACGAGCCGACGTGCGGGAACAGGTCGCTGACGCGCTTGCCGCACTTGCCGTAGTTCTTGAACGCGTACTTCGGCCCGACGACGCGGCCCTTGCTCTTGTGCCCGCCGCGGCCGAACGTCTTCACGTCGATCATCTTCCCGTCGAGCTTCACGAGTTCGGGCTTCTCGTCGAATGTATCGACCTGCGACGGCCCGCCGTACATGAACAGGAAGATGACGGACTTCGCCTTCGCCGGGATCATCGGCTTCTTGGGCGCCATCGGGTTGGTGAAGGTCGTTCCGGGCGAGCGGGGGGCGTCAGCCCCCCGAGCCTGTGGCATCAGACCCAGCCCCGTGAGGCCGAGCGCGCCGAACCCGGCCCCGGCCTCCCACAGAAGCTCGCGCCGCGTGCGCCGGCAGAACTGGTTCGCGTCGTTATCGTGCATGAGAAGCCTCAGTTGATGGGATTGTTCGCGGGCGAGGTAGGTTGCGTGAGTCGGGCGCGAAAGTCGTCGAGCGAAGTGCAGACGTAAGACGCTCTCCGAACTTCCGCGACGCGTTCTTCGTCGGTAATCACCCGGACGGCAGCGGACACGTCTTCCGGCACTGGACCGAACCGAACCTCCAACCCTTCCAAGATCGCGCGGTGGTACGCAGCGATCTCGCGCTGGCGGAACCACTTCTCAAGCACAGGTGATTCGATCATTCTCCCCTCCACTCGAAACAGTTTCTCGAGCATTTGCTCGTCGAACCGCAGGCCCGCAAGAATCTGCGTGACGCCGAGCAGGTTCGCCTTGCGGCCGGGCGCGGGTAACGTTTCGATCACGTCCCGGCATTGTTGTAACACCGGCTCCGGTGGGCCGTCGATCTTCATGAGCGTGACCCATGGTGCCAAACCGGGATCGCGCAGCGGCAAGAAGTCGGCCGCGTTCAGTTCCCACAGGTTCACCACGCGCCAACCGGCTTCGAGCCGCGTGTGGCGAAGCGGGCTGTCCACGCGAATGGCGGGCGCGACGCGCACGTTCCCGCCGTCGTGGAGCGTAATCGCGATCACCTCCGGCACCACCCGCCGGTTCAGATACGTCAACAGCACATCGTCCAACAGTTCGTTCGCGGTGCTGGCATAGGAGTAGGTGTTCACTTCGATCAGGTGCAACACCGGCCCGGCTCGGCCCGTGAAGGTTACCTCCACGAGTCCGTCTGGCAGTTGCCGCGATTGAACCAGTTCGCTCGCCACCGGTTTGACGCTCGCGATCGGATCAACGCCCGCGATTTGCAGCAACTCCGTCGCGAACGTCTCGATCAACCATTTGCTGCTCGCGTCGTACCGGTTCCGCATGGGTCAGTTCCACACGTCGAAAGTCAGGCCGGGTATCTGGGCGTAGTCGCGGGCGTTGCGGATCACCAGCGTCGCCCTGTGAACGATGCAAATGGCTGCGATCCGCAGGTCGTTCGTGCCGACGCGAACCTTCGCCGCACGCCACTGTTGGAAGAGCGCGTCGGCCGCAGCGGTGTACGAGAGAAGGGTGAACGGAGCCATGTTCACCAACCTCTGCTGAAATTGGCCGAAGGCGTACTCCAAACTCATCCGCCCTTTGCCGGCTTCGGCTTGACGGATGGCGGCGAGCCACCCGCGCACGATTTCCGCCGCGGCGACGATCGAAAGGCCGCGCTTGTCCGGGTCGATGGCCGCGAACCGCTGGACGTACAGCACATCCCCGGCGAACAACTCCGTGAGAACGTCGGTGTCGAAGGCGTTCACTCCGGGAACTCCGCGGCCTTCTGCGCGTCGCGCTCGCGATAGATTTCCGCACACATCTCGCGCAGTACCACTGCGTCTTCGGGCGATACCGGCCGGAACGGGAGCGGCGGATCGGGCACGTCCACCAGCACCACCTCGCCCGCGGCCACGCCGGCGCGGAACCGCGCCGTGACGGCCGCGACCGCGCCCTCTTTCGTCGCCCCGTCCGCGGCCATCGCGGGGGAGCCGAGAACGCTCGCGGTGAACGTGCCGTTCGTCTGCGTCACCAGAATCGGGAACGTCATGTGATGCCCTCCTGCCGCCATCGTAACAGGCGTGGCTAATCCAGATACACGAACTCGTTGGCGTTCAGGCACAGCAGGCAGTATTGCGCGAGCGCCTTCAGGTCGTCGAGTTTGTGTTTGTCCTTCAAACGCGTGATGAAAGCCACGTCCTGCTTCACCTCGTCGGCGGTCGGCACGCGGCCGGTCGTGAGCCGGATCGCGCGCGTCACTTGCGCGCCCACATCGGTCGGTAGTTCCTTCTGGAGGCGCTTCGCGAAGGCTTCCGCTTGCTCGTTGGCGAACTCGCCGTTCAACAGCCCGAGCGACTGCGTCGGCACGGTCGTGATGTAGCGGACCGGGCAACTCGCATCCGGGTCCGGCTGGTCGAAGCCGACGAGGATGGGCACGCGCAGCGACCGCTTGATGTGCGCGTACACGCTCCGCCGGTTGGCCTCGTCGGGCTGCGAAGTCGGCCAGCCCTGACCGGGCACCGACTGCCCCGCGAGTACCTCCTTCGTAATCTTCGGGAACTTACTCGTTCCGAACTGCTTCAGGTTCAGCGAACCGCTCGCGAGCAGGATCGAGTCGCGCACCTCTTCGCCCGACAGCCGCCGCATGTTGAACCGCCACAGCAGCGCGTTCGACGGGTCGGTCTTCAGGTTGTCGGCGTCGGCCGCGGCCGACAGTTGGTACACGCTCGACATCATGATGAGCTTGTGCAGGCGCTTCAGTGTCCAAGCACCCCCTCCCTTACGGTCGGGGTTCACCGGGGTCGGCTCCATGAATTCGGCGGACAACCAGTCGAGCAACTCCGGGTGCGTGGGCTGTTCGCCGAGCTTGCCGAAGTCGTTCGCGGTGGGCACGATGCCGCGGCCGAAGTGGTACTGCCACACGCGGTTCACGAACACGCGCGCGGTGAACGGGTTGTCCTTCGATGTCATCCAGTTCGCGAGGACGGTGCGGCGCCCGCTCGACTTCGCGCCCGCGGTGATGGTCGGGTCCGGCAGCCCCAGCACCTCGGGGAAGCCGGGCTTCACCTCTTTGCCCTTCGCGTGCGGGCTTCCCCTGACGAGGAGGTGCGTGGGCGGCGGGTTCTTGTCGCAGTTATTCACCGAGAGCGCGAGCTGCTGCCCCGGCGGGGCCGGCTTCTTCTCTAGCGCGGTGCGCTCGGTTTTGAACGCGGTGTAATCGTCCTTCTGCTTGCCTTTGAGCAGCGGCACCACCTTCTTCGCGATCACCTGCGGTCGGTCAACGCCCTCGGAGGCTCGCTGGTCTTCCGCCGGCAGCGTCTTGATGACCTCGTCCTCGATCGCTTCCATCAGCTTCTTGATTTCGTCAACGCGGGTCGCGCGCTTCTTCAAGTCCTCTTCGTACTTCGCACGCTGGTCCGGTGCCGTGATGTCGGTGAGCGTCGGCGTGGAACGCGGGTTCGCGTCGCCCGAGTACGGGCGGATGTCGCGGAAGAACGCGACGAGTTTGTAGTAGTCCGTCTGCGGGATCGGGTCGGCCTTGTGGTCGTGGCAGCGGGCGCAGTTGAACGTGGTGCCGAGGAACGCTTGCCCCGCGGTCGCGACGATGTCGTCGTAGCCGTCGAAGAGCGCCTGCTCGCGGTCGGCCGGTTCGTCGTCCCAGATGCCCAGGCGGTAGAACCCGGTGGCGACGACCGCGTCCGGGTTGTAGCCCGGCACCTCGTCGCCCGCGAGTTGCTCCTTCACGAACTGCGTGTACGGCTTGTCGTCGTTGAACGACTTGATGACGTAATCGCGATAGCGCCACGCGAACGGCTTGGGGCCGTCGCGCTCGTAGCCGTTGGTCTCCGCGAACCGCACTACGTCGAGCCAGTGCCGGCCCCACTTCTCACCGTACTGCGGCGACGCGAGCAGCTTGTCGAGGAGCTTTTCGTAAGCGTCCGAGTCCTTGCTCGCGACGAACGCGTCCACTTCTTCCGGTGTCGGCGGAACGCCGGTGAGGTCGTAGTAGGCGCGGCGGATGAGCGCCGCTTTTGCCGCGGGCGCGACCGGCTTCAGCCCCTTCGCTTCGAGCTTCGCCAGCACGAAGGCGTCGATGGGGTTCTTGACCCACGCGCTCCCCTTCGGGTCGCGGCTAACCGGCACTGTGGGGCGCTTCACCGGTTGGTACGCCCAGTACTTCTTCGCCTCCTCGGTGACGACGCTCTTCTTGGCGACCGCGGTGCCCAGGAGGTCGGCGGGAACCGGCAGCCCCTCCTTCACCCATTTCTCAAGCGTCGCGATGTCCTTGTCGGGCATCTTGCCCTTCGGCGGCATCTTGTAGCCGTCTTCCTTGTAGTGAATCATCTTCACGAGCAGGCTGTCGGCCGGCTTCGCGAGGTTCACGGCCGGGCCGGTCTCGCCGCCGGTGAGCACGCCCTTGCGCGTGGTGAGGTTCAGGTCGCCCTTGAGCTTGTCCGGGTCGGCCCCGTGGCACTTGAGGCAGTGCTGCGTGAGGACCGGCAGCACCTCCTTCTCGTAGAAGGACACCTGCGCCTTGGTGAACGTCGGCGCGTCATCCTTCTTGTCGTCGGCGGCGCGCGTGCGGAAAGCGCCGCCGAGGGCGACAACGCCCGCGACGAGGCCGGCGAGTGCGAACGAGCGAACGAGGCGTGAGGTCATGGCGTGGGTCCGGCGGGCGGGGATTGTGCGGCGGGTGGCGTCTGCTGCTGAAGCCATTCGTCGGGCGTGAGAACCGGGATGACGAGGTTGCCGCGAAAGTGCTTCAGGTTCCACGTCAGAAACGCGGCGGCACCCGAAGCGTATTTGGCGATCTGGGCCGCGATCACCGCGTCCCCGGAGTGCCTCTTACAGACCATTTCGGCCACGATCTCGTCCGGCGTGCAACCGCAGTGGTCGGGCACAACCGCCGGGTCGGGAACGACCGTAAGGTTGTACTTCTTCTGGATTGTCGGCCAAATCTTCAACACGTCGGCGGCGGGCGTGCCAAAGCTCATCACCCCAACGATTTCGATGATGACCTGTGTCGGCACTCCGAGCACAACCCCGGACGCGGCAAGAGCCGTCATCGCCTGCCGGTTTCGTGCGAAGGTCGGGTCGTTGTGGTACTTGAAATCGACCAGCAGGACGTTCGAGTCCAGCAGGATCACGGAGCGTCCTCCGGTGGGAACGGGTATGACGGGCGGCGCATCGCGGCGACCGCCTCATCAACCGTTGGCCACGGCAGCGGCGTCTCCGCCCAGATGCGGGACAACCGCTCCCAGTCGGCCTTTTCCTCGTCGGTCATCGGTGCCGGCGGCGGCCCGGCGCACACGCCCCGCGGCGCGGCGCTGTCGGGTAGCGGCACGCTCACCTTCGTGCCGGTCGGCAGATCGACCGGTTCACTCGGCACGAACGTCTTGCCGTCGAACACCACTTCGATTGTCTTGAGCATCACGAAACCTCCCACGGATGCCCTCATCTTACCACTCACGGCGTCTCGACGGTCACCGCCATCACGATTGGCGCGGTGCGGTCTGGGCCTTTCACCAACTCGATGGTCTTCAACATCGCGTCCGGGCGCTTCGGCGTCACGGTCAGATAGCGGATCTGCTGCTGGCGCAGCGCGAACGCGAACTTCGACTCCGGCACGTCCACGCGGCGGATGTAGTCCGCGAAGTGGACGCCGTTCTTCAGTTCGTGGTCTTCGGTCTTGCCGTCCTCGTAGGTGAGGCGAACGATCATGCTCACGGTGCCGTTCGGCGTCGGTTGCTGCGCCGACCAACCGCCCACGCCACTCAGCATGTGAATCGTCTTCGCCTTGCCGTTGAAGGGCAGACTCACGCTCTTCGGCATCTTTGGCGGCACCGTTCCCTGCGGGCCGTTCAGCATCACCACGTTCTTCACGCTGTCCTTCAGCGGATCGACCAGCACGAACGGCACGCCCTCGAACACCTTCGGCTTCCAGTCGGGGAACACCAGGCGCTCCGCGGTGCCGCCGGCGTCGAAGAACATGTCCTTCGTGCTGACCACCGTCGCGACCTTGTCCAGCGGCAGCGGCACGAACTTCCCCTTCTGCGCCAGGAACTCCAGCAGGTCGGTCAGTTCCTCCGGCTTCATGATCTTCTCGAAACCTTCGGGCATGAGCGACTTGTCCGTCTCCTTGATGCTCACGATGTCGGTCTTCGCGAGCGCGTGCTTCTTGGCCTCCGCGTCGATGATCTCGGTGGTCGTCGCCGTCTGCGCGCCGAGGATGCCGAGGACGGTGCGGTCGTCGCTCGTCAGCACGCGGTACAGCTTGAAGTTCCCCTCCACGCTGCGCGACGGGTCGAGGATCGCGATAACCAACTCTTCCTTCGGGTGAACGCCGAAGCCGGTGAGGTCCGGGCCGATGGTGACGCCTTCGGTGCCGTGCTTGTGGCACTTCGCGCAGTGCGCGACGAACATCTTCTTGCCGTTCTCCACGTTGCCGGTCTTCGCGAGCGCAGTCTTCAGTTCCTCGATCACCTTCTGCCGGTCGGCGTTCGGCAACCCGCCACCAAGCGCGAGCATCTTCTTCGCGCGGTCGGCCACTTCCTTATCCGGGTGGCTCGCGAGCGCGGTCCGCTGGTCGAGCGCGAGCATGTCGAAGCGGAGCGTGCCCTTTTCCACCGCGTCGAGGAACGCCTTCGCGGAATCGGTCTTCGCCAGCACGATGCGCAGCGCAACGGGGCGCACCGTGGGCGGGAGGTCTTTCAGCTTCGCGACGACCGCGGCCCCGACGCCCTTAGACTTAGATTGCGAAAGCGCCTCGAAGATTCCGGCCGTGAGCGTGGGCGAAGCGTCGGCGGTGACCGCCGCGAGGAGCTTCGTGGCCGCGTCGTCGCTGTCCGGTTGGAACTCGATGATCTGCGCCGCCGCCGCGACGCGGTCCGCGTCCTTTGCCTTCGCGTCGGCGAGCGTGGCGAACGCGTTCTTGGTGATGGCCGCGAGTTGCTCGTCGATGCCCTTCACGCCCCACCCCGACGCGAGTTTGAGGAGTTTGCCGCGCGATGCGGCGGGCAGGCTCGCCAGCGCTTGCGCAATGGCGGCCTCGTCGCCGGCGGCCAGTTTCGGCTTCTTGCTCGACGGCCACCCGGCCGCGAGTCCGGCGATGAACCGCTCGGCCACCGCCGGCTTCGAGCGGGGCACTTCCGCGAGCAACCCGACCAGCGCGCCCTGTTCGTCGCGCCCGGCAAAGCTGCGCGCCGCGGCTTCCACTGCGTCGAGCACCGCTGTCCGGTCCGGCAGGTTCTTCATGTCGGCCAAGAAGAAACCGTCGTGCGCCGCCGCAGCGCCCAGAATCGCCGCCCGCGTGGGGGGGTCCGAGTCGCTCAAGCCCGCGAGGACCTTCGTCAATCGCTCGCCGCCCGCGGCGCTCGCCGGCAGTTCGGACAGCGCGAGCAGACCGGCGAGCCGCACCTTCGGGTTCGTATCCGCGAGCACCGAGGTGGGCAGTTTCGCGAACCACTCCGCCTGTCGCGGCACCACGGCCAGCGCCGCGACCCGCACCGCGGCCGACGGGTGCGCCGCCGCCGCAACAACCCCCTTCGCAGCCGCCTCGTTCTTGCCATCGAGTGCGCCGAGCGACGCGAGAGCGTGCAGCGCGTGAACGACCGCCGGATTGTTGCCGGTCTCGTCTACCGACTTGTCTTCGAGTACCTTCAGCAGCGCGCCGACGGTATCGGCTTTCGCATCAGCCGCCAACAGCCGCTGTGCGTGCAGGCGCCACGTCATGTTCGGGTGCTTCAGCGCGTCTACCAGTTGTTGCGGCGTCGCGTCTTTGAGTGTGAACGGCTTCTCGGCTTTGGCCTTCGTGTACACGACGCGGTAGATGCGGCCGTGCGTCTTGTCGCGTAGTTCGGTTTCGTAGGCGTTGCCCTTGCCGTTCTTGAAGCCCGCCGGGGTCGGGTTGTGCTGCACGATGAAGTTGTACCAGTCCATCACCCACATGTGCCCGTCCGGGCCGACCTGGGCGTCAATCGGCGCGCACCATTCGTCGTCGCTCGCGACGAGGTTCCAACCGTACTTGGCTTTGAAGCTCGTGCCGTTCGGCTCGAACGTCATGGTCGCGGTGAGGTGGGCGGTCGGCTCCGAGATGAACGCGGTGCGGTTCCAGTATTCGCGCGGATATGTGCGCGCCGTGTATATAGAAACGTTCGCGGCGGCCGTGAACCCGCCGTGCCAGTCCACCTGCCGCACCTTGTCCGTGATCGGCTCGACGTGGTTGTCCGCCGCGATGTTTTGCAACACGGTCGGCGACAGCCCATTCACCTTCTCGTAGTAGCGGTTCGGGATCGGCATGTGAACGAACGGGCAGCCGTTCGCGGTGCTGCCGAACAGCTCGCCGCTCTCGTCGAAGCACAAGCCCCACGTGTTGTTCGACGTGCTGCGGAGGAATTCGAGCTTCGTGACATTCAGAGGCGAGCGGGGGGCGTCAGCCCCCTGATTCTTCTCAACGCGGAAGCGGTAGAAGCCTTGCTTGAAGGCGATCTTCTCGCCGTTCACGGTGCCGTTGAAGCCGGCATAGCCGACCGAGCCATATACCCAGTTATCGAAGCCGTAATGTAAGTTACTCGGCCCGGCGTGCGTGTCGCCGGTGCTCCACCCGCGGAACAATTCTTGCCGCACATCCGCCTTGCCGTCGTTGTTAGTGTCCTTGAGGAACAACGTGACCGGCGCTTGATGCACGATCAACCCGCCCGCGTATGGAAGCAGACTTGTTGCGATGCTCAACTTGTCCGCGAACACCGTCACCTTGTCACACACGCCGTCGCCGTCGGTGTCCTCGCACATCACGATCTTGTCGCGCCCTTCGCCGGGCGGCTTCATCTCGTTCGGGTAGTCGAGCGTGATCGACACGAACAGCCGACCGCGCTCGTCCCACGCCATCGCGAGCGGCTTCCCACCCAGCTCCTTCTCCGTCACGAACACCTTCAGTTGGAAATCAACCGGCGTGATGATGTGCTTCATGCTCTCTTCAACGGCGAGCGGCTTCTGCATCTTGGTGAGCGGTTCGCGATTACCGCCGCGAGCCGGGTAGAACGGCACCTTCGCGTCGATGTACTCGAACGGCTTCGCGTCCTTCGCGAGCTTCGTCATCTCCGGCTTTTCGAGGTTCAGCAGCTCGCTGTAAGTGCCCGCGAGCGCTGGGTCTTGGCCCACCGACCAGCGCAAGCCGCGCTCAACCAAGTTGTGGAAGCCGGGGTGACTCCACGTGCGATGATCGTGCCCCCACGCGGTGTAGAACACGCGGCCCTTGCCCTGCTCGCGAACCCACGTCCACGGCTCTTTCAACTCGCCTTCGGCGCGCACCTCAAGAACCGTGCGGCCCTTCTCGTTGTGCTTGGTGTGGACATAAGTTTCATCCCAACTTGAGAAGCTCTTGAAGCCTTTCGTGATCTCGTGATCGGCCTTCACGACTTCCGTGCGGAACGTGCCGGTGCCGTGACTGCGGAACTGCGCGCCAACCATCTCGATATACTTCGGTGAATTGAGGAAGCAGTAGCTCGCACAGTGCAGCGGCACGAAGCCTTTACCGTTCTCGACATATTCCAGCAGCGCCTTCTCTTGCTCCGGCGCGATCTTGGTGTGATTGGCGAAGATCATCAGCGCGTCGTAGGCGCCGAGGTTCTTCGCGTTGAGGGCTTCGAGTTTGTCCGTGTACGTCAACTCGATGCCGCGCTTGGCGAACACCGGCTGTAACTGCTTGAAGCGGTCCGCGGGCTTGTGCCCGGCGTTGTCGCCGAGGAACAACACCTTGAGTTTGGGCGGCTCCGCGCCGAAAGCGGGAACCGCGAACGTCAACGCGACCAGGGAGAGTAGAACGCGCATGAGACACCTCTTGGCGAACCCCGGCCGCAAGGCCGGGGGTGTTCTGGGCGATTCCGGCCTCGTGGCCGGGGTATTGCGTTGGGGTTGCGAGACGCACCCCCGGCCTTGCGGCCGGGGTTCGCCTACACCAGTTCCGGGGCGACCGAATCCGTCAAGTGTTGAATGATGCCCGCGACGGCTCCTTGTCGCTTACTGCCCTTCGCCCGCACGATGGTACACTCCGCGAACGACGGCGGCAGCGAGCGCTCCGCGGCCTTCGACACGACCAGATCGAACAGCGCCGGGTCGATCTCGAATAGCGGCGTGTGGATGAACACGGTCGCGGGGTTGAACAGGTTAATCACGGCCGCGACGCCCACCGCGACGTACCCCGCGACCTCGCGCAACTCGGCGCGAAGATCGACGGCGCCCGCCTTCGCGAGTTCGATGACCTCGTCCACGTCCACCGCGCGGCCGAGTTTCGCACTCGCGTGCCACGCCAGCGCCGAATCGCTCGCGACCGTTTCGAGGCAGCCCAGGTTGCCGCACCCGCAGCGACGCCCGCCTTCGGACACCGCCGTGAAGTGCCCGATCTCGCCCGCCAACCCAGACCGGCCCTTGAGCAAGCGCCCGCCGCTCATGATCCCAAGTCCCACGCCGGCGCCAACATCCAACAGCGCGAAATCGTCCATCCCGCGCGCGAGACCGTAATGCCGCTCCGCGAGGCAGAGCGCGTGCGACTCCTGAAGCAACGTGCATTCGACGCCGAGCAGCTCCGCGAGATCGGTCGCGGGGGCGCGGCCGTTGGTGATCGGCACGTTCGGCGACAACACGCCGCACCCCTTGCGGTAGTCTACCAACCCCGGCAGGCTGACGCCGAGTCCGAGCGTGGTGATCCCCGACCGCGCCATCACCGTCTTCGCCGCGACTTCCAGCGCGCGGAGCAATTCGGGGTACGTCGCCGGTGTTGGAATCGTAAGCGTGTCGTCGTGGAGCGACCCGTCCAGCCCAGCCGAGACAACTTCACAGTGGCCCACGTCGATGCTGACGCCGAGTACCTGCGCGGAGGTGGTCGCGAGGCGCAACTTGGGCGCGGGCCGACCGCGCGCGAGTTCGGTCGCGTCGGCTTCTTCGAGCAGCCCCGCCTTTAATAAGGAGGCGACCGCTTTCGACACGGTGGGTGCGCTCAGCCCGCTCTCGCGCGCCACTTCCGCGCGAGAGAGAGAGCCCCGCGACTGAATCACGCGCAGCACCTGCCGCTCGTTCAGTTTCCCGACGAGCGCGGGCCGGATCGTGGTGATCGCGGACATCAAGCGTGCCCTGTCTGTCATCGTGGAAGTCAGATTAGACAGCCACGCGCGGTTTGTAAAGCAGTTTTAGTAAAGCTAACTTAGAAAGTGTTTCCTGGGAGCGCGGGCGTCCCGCCCGCAGCTTCGCGTCTCGAATGACCTCCCGCTTCCTCTCGCGGCAACACGCCCCGCGAAGCGGCGGGCGGGACGCCCGCGCTCCCAGGAAAATCAGCCGCGCGGGAGTTCGATCACGAACGTGGTGCGCCCCTCGCGTCGCTCCCAGGTAACGCGCCCGCCGTGCGCGTCGGCCGCTTGCTTCGCGACCGCGAGGCCAAGCCCGATGCCCTGGTCTTTGCCCGTCACGAACGGGTCGAACAGCTTCTCCGCGATCGCGGGCGGCGGACCGGGGCCAGTGTCGCTCACTTCAACTACGAACGCTTCCCTTCGGGTCGCGGCTAAACGGATATGAACTTCGCCCCCGGCGCCGGCGGCTTCGACGGCGTTGCCGATCACGTTGCCGAACAGGTGCGAAAGCTGCGTCGGGTCGCCGACAATCACGACTCGCTCGGCCGGTGGTTCCCAGATTACCGTTGTGCCGGTGTGCTGGCACTGCGGCTTCAACAGGCTCACGGACTGGTCGATGAGGTTCGCGAGGTCGCACGGCTCGCGCGTGCCGGTGGGCGGTTTGCCCAGCGCGAGGAACTGCCGCAGGTTGGCTTCAATTCGCGCCAGTTGCCGCAGCGCGACCCTGAGCGGTTCGGGGTCGGCCGAAGGGTTCTCCGCGAGGAACAGTTCCACCGCGAGTTTCGCGCCGGCGGCGGCGTTGCGAAGCTGGTGCGCGAGGCCGCCGGAGAACTGGCCGAGCACCTGCAATCGCTCCGTGCGCTGGAGTTCGTCCTGAAACGCGGCGAGCCGGCGGGCCATCTCGTTGACGGCTTCAGACAGGTCACCCAACTCGTCGTCGGTGCCGGTCACGGGTATCGCGCGGAAGTCGCCGGCCGCGATGAGCCGGGTGCGGGCGTCGAGGTCGCGGACGCGGCGCACCAGGCGCGAGCCGAACGCGAACGCCAGCACCACCGCGACGACGCCCGCGAGTCCGAGGATGAGAAGGGGCCGCACCGCGTCGCGCACGGCGGTGCGGCGCAGCGATTCGGGGTAGAAGATGTACAGGTCGCCGCCGGCGTTGCGGCTCGGCTCGCGCAGGTGCAACCGCAGACACCGGTACTCGCGACCCGCGACCGTGACCGGCGGGCCGAGCGCGTGCGCGTCGTCCGCTTCGGGCCGAATCGCGGTGGGCACATCGGTCGGCGCTTGCGGCAGCGGTTCGGCGAACGTGGAGTGCGTCCCCGCAACCGGGTGAACGAACAGGAACTCCGCACCGGAAAGCCCCTTCACCTGCTCCAGAATCGGCTTCGTCAGCGGGAACGTACTTCCCTGGAGCGTGCCCGCGACGGCCCACTGCTGCGCCGCGAGCCGCTGCTCGGCGCCGCTGGCCGCGATGGACGCCGCCCACGCGGTCGCAATCGCGTCTCCTATTAAGAGGAGCGCGAGCGGGAGGAGCAGTCGGTAGCGGAGCGAGAGGCGCATGGGAGTGAGGTCCGAATCGGCGAGCGTCGCCGCACAGGGCGGAAGCCCTGTGTGTGAGCGAGCGCCCCCGCGTATAGAATGGTCCGGACTCTCCCCGCGAACGGACCGCATTCGTGCGCACCGGGCTTTCTCGCCCGGCGGTGTTGTTTTATGCTGTACAAGGCGACGGAACGGTTCTCCGGCGCGAACGAGTAATGAACGGACTGCGGATGGACGGCATCTTCCACGAACTGTCCCGCAAGACCGACCCGGCCAAGTTGCTCGGTTACCTCAACTTCTCCGACGGGCGCCCGGACCCGCGGTACCAGAAGGGGCTGGCCGACGCGGTCGGGCACCTGCTCGACAGTGGCGACGCGACACCGTGGCTCACGCTTCCGGTGTGGCTGACACACGAGTTGAACGGCCTCGTGGCCGCCGGCGCGCCCGCGTTCCGCGATCCCACCCAGGTCCGCGCGGTGATCGACGCGGGGCTTGTGAAGCTCCCGGCCGCATACCGCGCGCATCACTCCGACCAGCTCGCGCACCAATCCGATTCCGCGCTGTTCGGCCCGTTCTTCCTGGCGCGATGCTGTGAAGCGGTGCTGAAACAGGGGGCGCCGTGGGCCGCGAACCGGCTCGTGGACGGCGGGTTGAATCAGCTCAACGACTACGTCGGCTATCGCCCCATCGCGCTGCTGGAAACGCGGCCGAACACCGAATACTACGCGCACGAGAAGGTGCGCCCGGTGCCGCTCGCGCTCGCGGGCGCGGGCGTCTCGCCCGGCATCTACGCGGACATCGTTCGGCCCGCGCTGAAGTTGCTCGAAGAAACCGAGGCGGCACTGCTCGAAGAGGCGAGTTTCGAGCCAGGAAAGCTCGACGAACTCGCCTACGACCCGCGGGCGCACGACCACTTCCACCCGGTGAACAAGCGGCCCAACGTGCTGTTCGGCGAGTGGGACCCGCACACCATCGACAACAGCGGCTACTACCGCCGGTTCGTGCTGCGGCAAATGACACTCGACACGCTCCTGACGTGGGTTTCCCCCGGCGAGCCGGGAACGTCAGTGACCGGAGGCAGTGAGCGCAGCGAGCGCCTCTTTGAAGCCGCCGCGGTACTCGCGGGCACCATCCTGATGGGCGCGGGCGTGAGCGGGTCCGGGCCGAACTTCCACGACTCCAACGTCACGCTCTCGAAGCTCGTCCCGCGCATCGCCCGTTACCGCGACGCCTTCTACCAGCGGTTGTTGAAAGCGCTTCCCGGTGCGCACGGTGATCGCCTGCGGGCGGAAGCCGAGAAGCGGAAGCAGCCGTTCGCGGGCGTGCGGCAGTTCCTGAATCAAGCCATCTCAATGCATCGCGCGTCGCACTTGCAGGACCGCCGGCTGGCGCAGTTCTACGCCGCGATGGGCTACCCGACGGCCGCGCGCGAACAGGCCGCGAAGATCGCGGCGCCCGCGGTGCGGTTCGGTACCGAGATCCGCATCCGCCAGACGGAAGCGGGCTTCGCCGCCGACCACACTCGACCTCACGACGCCGCGCCGCTGCTCACCGAAGTCGAAGACCTGTTGCGCCGCGGGATCGACAGCGGCGCGCTCATCGACCCGTGGAACATCCTCGGCTATCAGGGGCTGTTCCCGATCTTTCCGGG
>CANLGS010000016.1 GCA_947490035.1 Gemmataceae bacterium | reverse complement strand
ATTGGGGCCTGACAACCCGGAGCGGGGCGACTTGAGCCACCGGCAACGCCGGTGCTACCCTATTACCGTTCTTGCACCGGTTGAGACCGGTGCCACGAAGTTGAGGGCCGAACCGTGATCGCGGCGAATGTTGCCAGTTTCGACATCGAGGAACACGACCGCATCGAGGCCGCGGCGGGCTTGACGTGTTCCGCCGAACTCAAATCCGACTACGCGGCGCGGATGGAGGCCAGCACGCGCCGCCTGCTCGACCAACTCGCCGCCGCGAAGGTCGCGGCCACGTTCTTCGTTGTTGGCGAGATCGCCCGCACGCACCCGAAGTTGGTGCGCGACATCCACGCGGCCGGGCACGAGGTCGGGTCGCACAGTTGGGACCACCGGCGCGTCCACCGGTTCACGCCGGAGAGTTTTCGCGAAGACCTGCGCGCGAGCAAGGACGCGCTGGAGCAAGTGACCGGTGCGGCGGTGTTCGGGTTCCGCGCGCCGACGTTCAGCGTGACGCGCGATACGGGCTGGGCCATCGACGCGCTGGCCGAGTGCGGCTTCGAGTACGACAGCTCCATCTTCCCGGTGCGCCACGACCGGTACGGCATCTCGGACGCGCCGCGTGTTCCGTTTATCGCGCAGGGGCGCGAGCGCGAGATTCTCGAACTCCCGCCTCTGACGTACCGCGTCGCGGGAATGAATCTCCCTGTCGCCGGCGGCGGGTACTTCCGATTGTTCCCGCTCTTTGTCATGCGCGCCGGGTTGCGGCAGGCGGCGCGGGCGGCGGTGCCGCAGGTGGGGATGCTGTACTTCCACCCGTGGGAGTTCGACCCGACCCAACCGAAGTTGCCGCTGAAGCGGCTCGCGCGGTGGCGCACCTACGTCGGCGTGGGCAAGACGGCGGCGCGGCTCGCGCGGCTGTTGGGGGCGTTCCCGTTCCGCCGCGCGATCGACGCGGTCCGCGACATCCGCGCGAGCGGGGTCGAGTTGCCGCGCTTCCGGATCGGGTAGTCTTTGTTCCGGCCTTGTGGCATAGGCTTCCAGCCTGTGTTTCGGGCAGTTTAACGGAACACAGGCTGGAAGCCTGTGCCACAAGAGAAGGTGGTGGGACGGCGCAAAGCCTTGTCCCACCCTACTTCACTGCTTGCGGCGGAAGCGGTAGCCGGCGACCGCGGCCAGCCCGATCAGCGCGCTGGCGACGGTCGCCGGTTCCGGCACGCCGTTGGGCAGCGGGCACTGGTGCGGCGGCGGCACCACGATTGGCGGCGGGCTGACCGGCGGCACCACGATCACCGGCGGCACCACCGGCGGCGGCACGAACGGCGGCGGGCTGACCGGCGGCACCACGATCAGCGGCGGCGGCGCCACCGGCGGCACGACGGTCACGACCGGCGGCACCGACCAGGCCGGCGGGAAGAACGCCTGCGCTGGCGCCGACCACACCGCGAACGGCACCGTGGTCAGCGTCACGGTCACGGCCGGGAGCAGCTTCTTCAAATTCTTCTTCAGACGTGAGCGCCGAGTCGCCATGATCGCCCTCCATTGGCGGCGTGTGGGCATCTTGCCTGGACAGTTTCAGACTGCACGGCTTTTGATTCCTACTTCGGCCCGCGCGCCGGCCCCACTTCAGCAATTCACTTCGGGGTGCGGTTCCCGCAGTTGCGCGCCAGGTGACGCGCTGCGCGGAAGTGCGCGAAACTCCGGTGAAGGCCGGCGCTCCTGGGAAGAAGTCGCGCGACGGCGGCTCGCGGCGGTTCGGACGGGCGGGTAATCGGGTCGAAGGAGTGATGTGACGTGACGTATTCCGGGCGGCAGGAGACCGGCCCGGCGAGCGTGTCAGGAGGACCACTTCACATGCGCCGCATTCTGCTCGGCGGGCTGGGGATCGCGCTGGGCGTGTTCGCCCGCCCCGCGTTCGCACAACAACCGCGTGGCAACCCGGCCCAACCGCCGGTTCGCGCCGCGGCATTGGGGCGGCCTAGCGCCGTGCCCGACCCGCAACCGCAACCCGAACCGGACATCACCCAGACCGGGCTATTCCGCAACGGCCCGGCCCGGCCGATTACCACCTACGCGCCAGGCTCTTTCGGCGCGCCCACGCCGGTCGTCGGGGCGCCGCCGGCCGGCGAGATGCCGATGGTGCAGCCGACGCCGCCCCTGCGGTTGGTGCCCGGCGGTCCGCCGAACGTGATCGAGTCGCGCGACCCGTCCGGCCGCGTCCCCGGCGCGGTGTACGTGCCGTCGGTCGCGCCGGGCTACGACTGCCCCATCGGGCTGGAAGACCCGCTCTACGGGTGCGACCCCGGCGCCGCCGCGGTCGGCCGCGTCGCCGGTATCGCCGGTCGCCGCGGCAAGCCGTGGGTGTCGGCCGAACTGCTCCTGTGGTGGAACCGCAACCCGAACGTGCCCCCGCTGGTGACGACCAGTTCGCCCCAGTTCAACGGCATCGCCGGCCAGGGCGACACGCGGGTGCTGCTCGGCGGTTCGTTCGGCGACACGTTCCGCGTCGGCGGCCGTGTGGGTGCCGGGTACTGGTTCGACGAGGGCGAGTGCCGCGGGGTGGACGCGCGGCTGTTCTGGCTGTCGCCCACCACCGCGACGTTCACCGCGAGCACCGCGCAGTTCCCGCTGCTGGCGCGGCCGTTCTTCAACATCAACGGCGGCGTGACGGCGCCGAACGTCGGGTTCGGCCAGTCGGCCGAGATCGTCGCCGGGCCGGGCGTCGCCACCGGTACGGTGATCGCCCAGATGAAGAGCACCGTGTGGGGCGCGGAAGCGAACTACCGGCGGTACCTGATCGGCGACGCGACCGCGCGGATCGACGCCCTCGTCGGCTACCGCTACCTGGGGCTGCGCGACCAGCTCACCATCACCGAGCAGTTCGCCCGCATCCCCGGTTCGGACCCGACCATCGGCGTGCCGGCGATGTCCGGCGTCGTCACGGACTCGTTCCGCACGTCGAACCAGTTCCACGGCGGTCAGTTGGGCGTGGTCGGCACGTGGCAGCGCGGCCGGTGGTCGCTCGACCCGCGGGCGACGGTCGCGTTCGGCACCGTGCATCAAGAGATCGAAGTGAACGGCGGCCAAGTGCTGACGTTCGCGAACGGCACGACGACCTCGACCTCGGGCGGGCTGCTCGCGGTGCAGGGCGGGAACATCGGGAAGTTCAGCCAGGACAAGTTCGCGGTGGTGCCGGAGGTCGGGCTGAACATCGGGTGGCAGGCGACGGACCGGTTGAAGCTGTTCGTCGGCTACAACTTCCTGTACCTGAGCAGCACGGTGCGGCCGGGCGACGCGATCGACACGCGCGTGGACGCGGCCCGCGTCCCGAACCTGCTGCCGCCGGGTTCGGGCGTGCCGCTGGCGGGCATCGTCCGCCCGCAGCCACAGTTCAGCACGAACGGGTACTTCGTGCAGGGCATCGGCTTCGGCTTCACGTACCGCTGGTGACCGGTGTGCGACCGCGTCGGGGCCGGCACTCGCGAGGGTGTCGGCCCCGACCCGTTTCGGGGCAAGGGCGCCAACAGTCATCCCGGCGGTTGAAAGCATCACAACGGGTCCGGCGTGTAGTCATCACGCTCCGCGTGATGCCGCGGTGCGAGCGGGCGCCGCGGAACGCCCGAAGGCCATCACGCGGAGCGTGATGACTACACTCCTCACGGCACTGCGGTGAGCCTTCCGCGTCCCAGGCGAAGAAGTAACCACACCTGGCAGGTCGAACGGTCGGAACGCGAGTTAGTTCTTCTTCGGGCCGCCGAAACCGTCTTTCTTGCCCCACATCCCGCCGAATGCGCCGCCCGGTCCTTTGCCGGGATTTCCCCCGACCGGACCGCCTCCGCCCGGCCCGCCGCTGGGAAAGCCGGCGACCAAGAACGCGTTCTTGGTCGCTTCCACTGCGGCTCGGTCGTCGTTCATCTTCTTGCACACGACCGCCATCGCCCAGTGGGTGCCGGCCAGCAGTTCGCGCGCGGGGTTGTGGCGCGGGCCGTCGCCCGGTTTGTCCGGCTGGCCAACGATCGGAGCCAGTTCCACGACCGATTTCTCCAGCGCCCGGCGCGCGGCCGGCGTCTTCCCCTGCTCGGACAGCACCCACGCGAGGTGGTAACGTGCGAACCCCAACTCCAAATGCCCGTAGGCGGGTTTCACCGCGCCGGGAGAGGTGAACGCGGCGATGGCGTCGCCGTAAGCCCGTTCCGCGGCGGCGTGGTCGCCGGCCTGTTCGCGCACCCAGCCGAACCGGATCTGCACCGAACCGGTGAGCCACACGCTGCCGCGCGCGAGTTCGGCGGCGCGCCGCAGCGGCGCTTCGCGGTCGCCGGGGTACGCTTCCGGCGGGGCCGTCAGGTACGCCGTGAACAGCTCGGTCCGCATCTCGTCGTCGTCCGGGAACTCCCCCGCGAGCGGTTCGAGCAGCGCGACGGCGCGGCGGAACGCGGCCACCGCTTTGTCCGGGCGCTTGAGCCACCCGTTCGCGTCGCACACGCGCCGCGACGCCTTCGCCGCTTCAAACCGGAGTTGCGGGCTTGGGGCGCTCTGCTCGACGAACTTGTCGTAGAAGGCGAGGACCGCTTCGAGGATCGCGGCCTTGTCCGAGGCGAGGTCGGCGCCCGGCCCGCCGGGTCCGCGCCCGGCCGGCGGCGGCGGCATCGGCACGCCGAACCCCGGTTGCCCGTTCCCGCCGGCCGCCTCGAACACCTTCTCGAACGTCTCCAGCGACAGCTTCAGGTTCGCTTCGAGCTGCTTCGACTTCGCTTCGAGCCGCTTGGACAGTTCGCGGGCGTCGGTCGTCGCGCGGTCGGCGTCGGCCTTCGCGACCTCGGCCGCGCGCGTCGCGGTCTCGGCGTCCTTGCGGCGGGCTTCTTCGCCGCCCAGCGCGGCCGTGGTGCGGGCGTACCCGACCCACCCGGTCGCCGCCGTGAGTACCAGCGCCGCGGCCGTGCTGACCGCGAGCGACGCGACTGCCGGGTTCCGACGGCACGCGCGCCACGCGCGCGAAAGGAACGTGGTGCGCCGCGCCTTGATAGGGCGGTCGTCGAGGAACGCTTCGAGGTCGCGGGCCAGCTCGCCGGCGCTCGCGTACCGGTTCGACGGCTCGCGCGCCATCGCCTTGAGGACGATGGTCTCCAGGTCTCGCGGGATGTCCGAGTTCAGGCTGCGCGGCGCCGGCGGGTCCGTGTCGGTCACCTTCTTGATGAGCTTGGCCGGGCTATCGGCCGCGTAGGGCGGTTCGAGCGTGAGCAGTTCGTAGAGCGTCGCGCCGAGGCCGTACACGTCGGAGCGCGCGTCGGCGTGCCCCGACAGGCACTCCGGCGGGATGTACTGGAGCGTGCCGAGGATGTCGCCGGTCGCCGTCAACCCTTCGACGTTCAGCAACTTCGCGAGGCCGAAGTCGGCGACCCAGACGATTTCGCCGTCGAGGATGAGGTTGGCCGGTTTCACGTCGCGGTGAAGGACGCCGTGCCGGTGCGCGTAGTGCAGTGCGTCGGCGGCCTGAAGCCCGATCCCGGCGACGAACCGCCAGTCGCCGCGAGCCGGACCGATGAGTTCGGACTCGGCCAGTTCAAAGGGCGGGGGCGTGTCGGTGGGCCGCGTGCCGGGGGTGAGCGCTTCGGTTTCGAGCCGCGCGTTGTCGGCCTTGTTCGACCCGCCGCGCCAGCGGCGCACGAGCGCGTGCAGCCCGGCGCCGGGGATGAGTTGCATCACGTAGTACGGCAGCCCGTCCTGCTCGCCGACGCCGAACACCGGGACGATGTTCGTGTGGTGCAACTTCGCGGCGGCTTGCGCCTCGCGCACGAACCGCTCGCGGTGGGTCTGGTCGAGTTGCGCGTGCCGCGCCAGCACCTTGAGCGCGACGGGTCGGCCGAGCGACTCCTGCACCGCCTCGAACACGACGCCCATGCCGCCGCGCCCGAGTTCGCGCACGATGCGGAAGTCGCCCAACCGGTCCGGGAGGGACTTGTCCGCGGTGGCCGGCGCGCGGAACCGCTTGAGCAACTCCATCTGCGCGACGGCGGGCAGCAACTCCTGGAGTTGCTCCGCGTGTTCGGGGTGCGCCGCCGCGTACACGCTCACGGACGGGTGTTCGCCGCGCCGCAGCCGGTCGGCGAACTCTTCGGCCAGCACGTCTACCGGGTCGCGGTCGTCGGAGTGCATGAGCGGCCTCGTAGGGTGGGACAAGGCTTTGCGCCGTCCCACCTCTTTCTTGTGGCACAGACATTCCTGTCTGTGCTGCTTTGAGGATCGAAGATGGTGGGACGGCGCAAAGCCTTGTCCCACCCTACAAAACGCTCACCCACCAAAGCCCGGAATCGTCTCCAGAATCTGCTTCAGCCGGGCGAGCGCCCGCACGTAGCGCTTGCTCGCGGCGGCCGGTTGCACGCCCAGCAGCGCGGCCGTTTCGGTGTTGCTCAGTTCCTCGAAGTGCCGCAGCGCCAGCACCTCGCGGTCGAGCGCGTCCATCTGGTTCAGCGCCTCTTCGAGCCGGGCGAACGATTCCGTGCGCGCCGCCGCGTGGCTGGGGCTGCTGCCGTGACCGAGCAGGCACGCCGCGAGGCACGCCGAGTCCGCCGCCGTCGCGGTGCGGTCGATGGACACCTCTTGCCCCACGTCGCGCTTCTGCGCCAGGTGTTCGCGGTGAACGTCCGCCAGCCGCTGCCCGACGATCAACCGCAGCCACCCGAAGAACGGCTGGTCCGGCTTCTCGAAGTAGTGTTCGATGCGCTTCAGCGCGTCGATGTACGCTTCTTGAAGTACGTCCGACGGCGACACGCGGCCCGCGAGCCGGTGGTCGAGCCGCAGTTGGACCATGCGCCGCAGCTTGTCGCGGTGGCGCGCGAACAGTTCGGCCAGCGCCGGCTGGTCGCCGGCCCGCACCCGCGCGAGCAACTCCGCGATCTCGGCTTCCGCTTCGACGGCCATTGTGTTCCCCGTAGCCCGCCCGCGACGTAAACGGAATCGCCGCTCCGCCCGCGACCCTTGCTGGTTATGAAAACTTTCTGAGCCGCGTCGCGGGTGTCGGCCACTCCCGTTTCCCATTATGACAGAGTGTGCGACAATTGGGCACCTTGTTTCGCCTGGTGTCGAACCTCTCCCCACTACGCGGAGGAACTTATGTTTTGGGTCACGAAGGTATTCGCCCCGGCGCTACTGGTGTTGGGCGCGGGAACCGCGATGGTGATGGCCGACGCGGACGGCAACCAGCCCCCGTTCGGCAAGGGCGACTTCGGCCAGCCGGGTAAGGGCTTCCCCGGTAAGGGCGGCGACGACAAGAAGACCGACGACAAGAAGGTGGAAGAGAAGAAGGGTCAACCGGGCGACAAGAAGGGTCCGGCCCCGAAGAGCGACGCGGTGGTTGACGCGTGGCTGAAGACGCTGCTCGACAAGATCACCGACCCGCACGACACGGTGCGCGACAGCGCCCGCGGCGCGATCGTGGCGGTCGGCCCGCCGGCGCTGCCGGCGCTGCAAACGCTGGCCGACGGGACCGACCCGGCGAAGGCGGTCGCGGCCCGCAAGTTGATCGGCGCGATCCAGGGTCGCGGTCCGGGGCAGCCCGGCCAGCCGGGCGGCAACCGCGGCGGCGGTGGTGGTGGCTTCGGCGGCATGGGTGGCGGCATGGGCTTCCCCGGTATGCCGGGTATGGGACCGATGGGACCGGGCGGAATGGGACCGGGCGGGTTCCCGGGCGGTCAACCGGGAATGAATCCGGGCGGCGGTCGCGGTGGTCCAGGCGGTCAACCGGGCATGAATCCGGGTGGCGGTCGCGGTGGCTTCGGCGGCTGGGGCGGCGGACGTGGCGGACGCGAGGAGAGCGACATCGAGGTTGCTCCGATGCCGCGTAGCGCGAGCCGCTAACCACACGAACCCCGCACGCGAAAGCGTGCGGGGTTCGTGCTTTGACGAGCCGGGCCGGTCTACTACCCGACCTGTGGCGCGGAAGGCTCACGGCACCGCCGCCGAGAAGTCGAATTCGACTTCGATGGAACCGCGATCCGCGAGGTTGTTCCAGACCATCGAAGTCGAATTCGACTTCTCGGCGAAAGCGGTGCTGGAACAGCCTTCCTCGCGCTGTGTGAAGCGGAATACGCTCGGACAACGCAACATCGTCCTGCTGCAAAGCAGCGAGCTAAACCAACCCGGCTCGTCGCGTGTGTTGTACGCAAGTGCCCGCGAAGCCGCAAGCGGCTGAAAGCGCCCACTCACTTCTTTCGCCACCCACTAAACTGAACTGTCGTCCCGGATCAACACCCAAGAACGAAGCATCATGCCAGATGCGCTCCGACTCGTGGCCCTCGTCAGCGGCGGCGGCGGCACGCTCCAGAATCTCATCGACCGCATCGCAACGGGAACCCTGCACGCGCAGATCGCGGGCGTCGTGGCGAGTCGCGCGGACGCGTTCGGCATCACGCGCGCCGAACGCGCGGGGATTCCCGCGAGCGTTGTTGAAAGAGGAACAGGGGGCTTACGCCCCCCGCTCGCCAAGTTCAGCGACGATGTGTGGGCCGCGGTCCGCGCCTATCAGCCCGATCTCGTGTGCTTCGCGGGGTGGCTTCACCTCCTGCCGATTCCGGACGACTTCCGGCATCGCGTGCTGAACATCCACCCGTCGCTGTTACCCGCGTTCGGCGGCCGCGGGATGTACGGGCACCACGTCCACGAGGCGGTGCTGGCCTATGGCGCAAGGGTGACCGGCTGCACGGTCCACTTCGCCGACGACACCTACGACACCGGCCCGATTCTGGTGCAGCGGTGCGTGCCGGTGAAGGACGGCGACACTCCCGACACGCTCGCGGCGCGAGTCTTCCAAGCCGAGTGCGAGGCGTACCCGGAAGCCATTCGGCTGATCGCGGAGGGAAAAGTAACGGTGCAGGGACGAAGGGTTGTAGTTTCCGGTTGATGGGCACGCCGCGCGTATGGTAGAACGAGCGACGGAGGAATTTGTATGTCGATACCGGCGGTCACGAAACACCCCCTTCTCGATTTGGCGCGTATGGCCACATTCCACAGTCTGAGCGTCGCGCAATATCACCAGATGATCGCGAACGGCATCTTGCTCGAAGGGGAGCCGATCGAACTCATCGAAGGCTACTTGGTGGAAAAAATGTCGCGTGGCACTCCCCACGATGAAGCGATGGACTTCCTCGACCAGGCGCTCGCGGCCCTCACACCCGTCGGCTGGTTCGTGCGCAGCCAGCGTGCCATTACGCTCGCCGACAGCGAACCCGAACCGGACTACGCGGTCGTCCGCGGCGCGCCGGTTCGCAACCGCGGGCACCACCCGCTCGCGCCCGAACTGGGGTTACTCGTCGAGGTCTCCGACAGCTCCCTCGGCTACGACCGCAACCACAAAACCCGCATCTACGCCCGCGCCGGCATCCCGGTGTACTGGATCGTGAACGTGGTGGACAAGCAGATCGAAGTGTTCACGCAGCCGAGCGGGCCGGGCGAATCGCCAGCTTACGCCACGCAAGAAGTGTTCGCGGTCGGAACAAACGTGCCCGTCGTTCTCGACGGCAACGCGGTCGGCACGATTGCGGTGGCAGATGTGGTGGGTTGAATCTCACGTCGCGGGCTTCTTGTCACCCCCCGGGCGGCGGAACTTCGCCGGCAGTTTCGGCGCCGCCGCAGGCGCCAGGACCGGCTTCACCTTCAGCGCCTTGTCCGCGATGTCCGTCCGGTAGTGCATCCCCACGAAGTTGATGAGCTTCACCGCTTCGTAGGCGCGGGCCTTCGCGTCCGCAAGTGTCGCGCCCAATGCGGTCACGCCCAGCACGCGACCGCCGTCCGACGCGATCCGGTTCAACTCGTCGATCTTCGTGCCCGCGTGAAATACCTTCACTCCCGGCAAGCGCTCCGCGTCCGCGATGCCGGTGATCGGCTTGCCGGTGTCGTACTTCCCAGGGTAGCCGCCCGAACACAGCACCACGCACACCGCCGGCCGCGTGTCCCATTCGATGTTCTCGAACTCCTGCAACCGTTCGTCCGCGACCGCTTCCAGAAGGTCGAGCAGGTCGGTCTTCAGCCGCATGATGAGGACTTGCGTTTCAGGGTCACCGAACCGGCAGTTGAACTCCAGCACGCGCGTGCCCTGGTTCGTCAGCATCAACCCGGCGAACAGCACGCCCTGGAACGGGTAGCGGCCGCGTTTCATCGCGTGGATGGTCGGGAAGAAGACCGTGCGTTCCCACTCCTTCATCAGTTCGGGCGTCGCGACCGGGGCCGGGCAGTACGCGCCCATGCCGCCGGTGTTCGGTCCGGTGTCGCCGTCGCCGACCGCCTTGTGATCCTGACACGCGGGCAGTGGCAGAAAGGTGCGCCCGCTTACTAGCGCGAGAACGGAAACTTCCTCGCCGTCGAGCCGCTTCTCCACCACGACGCGGCGCCCGGCTTTCTGGCCGAACTCCGCGTCGGTCATGATGCGATTCACGGCCGCAGCCGCTTCCGCGTTCGTCTTGCACACCACCACGCCCTTGCCCGCGGCCAGCCCGTCGGCCTTCACCACCACCGGGTAGTCGCGCGTCTCGATGTAGTCGCGCGCCGGCTGCGGGTGGTCGAACACCTGGAACTCCGACGTGGGCACGTCCGCGTGCCGCATCAGTTCCTTCGCGAACACCTTGCTTGCTTCGATCCGCGACGCGTCCTTCGACGGCCCGAACACCTTCAAGCCCCTGCCGCGAAGGAAGTCCGCGAGGCCGGCCGCCAGCGGGTCTTCGGGACCGATCACCACCAGCCCGATCTTCTCTTTCAGGCAGAATCGCTGGAGCTTGTCCGTTTCGGTGTGTTCGATCGCGACGTTCGTGACGCCGTCGCGCGCGGTGCCCGCGTTGCCGGGCGCGCAGTACACCGCGCCCGCGCGCGGCGACTGCTTGAGCCGCCACGCCAGCGCGTGTTCCCGCCCGCCCTTGCCGATCACCATCACGTTCAGCATTGCGTGTTTCGTGGTTCGTGGTGCGAATCGCTCACGTCAGTTTATCCGCACGTCACCCGAAAGCCACGCGGGACACTTCCCTCTCGACGCCGCTGACCGATTCGCGTAAGCTAATCAACTAATTAGCCTCGCCTATGCGGGGCGATCAATTTGCGTCACACGCTCAAGCGTGGAGGTTGAAGGTGAGTACCGAGAATGCCCCGAACGGCGAGCCGAACGAAGCGCCGCCGGCCCCGCCCGCGGTGGGAGCCTTGTCGCTGGAAGGGCTGAACAGCACGGTCCCGCTGCCGCCCGAAAGCGCTAGCTTCTGGCGCCAGTACCGCGCCTTCGTCGGGCCGGCGTTCCTCGTCAGCGTCGGGTACATGGACCCCGGCAACTGGGGAACCGACCTCGCGGGCGGTGCGGACTACAAGTTCGATCTGCTGTGGGTTGTCGCGGTTTCGAGTTTCATGGCGATCATCATGCAGGTGTGTTCCCTGCGACTCGGCATCGTGACCGGGAAGGATCTGGCGCAGGCGTGCCGCGACCACCTGCCGGCGTGGACGCGGTGGCCGAACTGGATCGCGTGCGAGATCGCCATCGCCGCGTGCGACCTGGCCGAAGTGCTTGGCAGCGCCGTCGCGCTCAACTTGCTGTTCCACATTCCTCTGTTCTTTGCCGTCTGCATCACCGCGTTCGACGTGCTGCTGATCCTCGCCCTCCAAAGTCTGGGGGTGCGGTTCATCGAGGCGCTCATTGCGACCCTCGTCGCTACCATCGCCGGCTGCTACTTCGTCGAAATCTTCGTGCTGCCGCAGACCGCGCCGAACTTCCTCGAAATGGGGTCGGCGCTGCTCACGCCCGGGTTCCGGCGCGAGGGGATGATCCTGGGCGCGATCGGCATCATCGGGGCGACCGTGATGCCGCACAACCTGTACCTCCACTCCGCGCTCGTCCGCACGCGACAGATTCTACCGGACGAATCGTCTATCCGGCGGGCGATCAAGTTCAACACCATCGACACGGTGCTGGCGCTGTCGCTCGCGTTCTTCGTCAACGCGTCCATTCTGGTGCTCGCCGCGGTGACGTTCCACGGCCGGACGGACGTGACGCTGGCGAGCGGCGAGGTGGTCAGTTTCCAGACCGAGGGCGGCAAGGAGCCGGACTGGATTCGCGTGGCGTACCTGACGCTCACGCCACTGCTGGGCGCCGGGTCCGCGAGCGTGCTGTTCGCGGTGGCGCTGCTGGCGAGCGGGCAGAGCAGCACGATCACCGGCACGCTGGCCGGTCAGGTGGTGATGGAAGGGTTCATGCGCTGGCGCATGCGGCCGTGGGCGCGGCGGCTCGTCACGCGCCTCATCGCGATCGTGCCGGCGATCTTCGTCATCGGCTTTTACGGCAACACCAGCGTGACCGACTTGCTCAAACTGAGTCAGGTGGTGCTGGCGATGCAACTGCCGCTGGCGATGTTCCCGCTGCTCTACTTCACGAGTTCGCGCAAGCTGATGGGCAAGTACCGCAACGGGTGGTTCCTGCTGACCGTCGGCTGGGTGTCGTGCCTGCTCATCACCGCGCTGGACCTCTACGGCCTGCCGGACGCGATGGAGAAGGCGTGGAAGGTGATCGCCGGCGGGTGAGCCGGGCGCCTTCGGCACGCGCATTGCCGTCACCGAGACGCCCTCTCCTGGAGTAACGCCATGATACGCACCTTGAGCGCGCTTCTCGCGGTGGTCGGGTTTGCCGCGAGCGCGGCCGCGCAACCGGGGAACCTGCCGCTGTCGCCGGGCGTCCGCCCGGCCAGCCCCATCGGGCCGGGGATGCCCGCGCGGCCGGGGATCGTCTACTTCCCCGCGGTCGCGCCGGGCGGCTACCCGATGTACGGCCCGTGGATCGGCTACGGCTACCCGTTCGGCGGCTACGCGCCCTTCTACGCTCCGCCGGTGCAACCGCAGGTGGTCACGCCGCCCGCGCCGCCGGCCGTTGTGGTCGTGCCGGCGAACGAGTTCCCCGCGACGCTTTCACTCCAGTTCCCGGCCGCGGCCGAAGTGTGGCTGAATGGAAAGCCCGCGAAGGGTGAAGCGAGCGAGGAGCGCGTCCTTACGTCGCCGGTGTTGAAGCCGGGCGAGACGTTCACGTTTTCGGTGCGGGCGACCTGGGAGCAGGGCGGCAAGACCTACGAAAGTACCCACACCGTGACGCTCGGCCCCGGCGACCGCAGCCGGCTGCTCGTCGTGTCGGGGACCGAGGTAAAGTGAAGTGGCCGAGCGTGGCTCTCAATAATCCATGTTGCGGAACTCGTAGGCCGCTACCGCCAGCACGCCGACCGCGAACGAGAGCGACGCCAGCACCGACAGCTCTGGATGGAACTTCCCCTTTTGCTTCACCGCTTCCAGTTCGGGCACTGGCGCCGAATACTTCCCCGCGTCCATCGCGTCGAAGAAGATGCCGCTCAGGTCCAGCGGCTTCGTGAGAATCCAGTAGCCCGCTTCCACCAGGAACTGCGCGAACGGCGTGATCCCCTCCACCGGCGCCGCGGTCAACCGCAGGTAGGTGAAGTTCATCGCCCAGCACAGCACCCAGAAGAGCAGCGTGCCGAACACGCTCACCACCGTGCTGCGCGTACACACCGCGAGGAACGTGCTGAACGCGAAGAACACCGCGAAGTTCGTCACCAAGAGCGGCACCGCCAGCCAGTACCGCACGTCCCACACGCCCGTTGCGAAGCCGAGACCGAGCCACGTCCCGCCGACGAAGAGGGTCGCGTGCAGCGCGACGAACAGCACCACGCCGGCGTACTTGCCGGCCAGGATCGCCCACCGCGGCGCCGGCTTCGCCAGCAGCACCGTGACCGCGTGCGGCTCCAGGAACGCCGGCACGAACCCGGCCGTCCACAGCAGCGCGAGCAGCACGCCGGCGGTGTCCGCGAGGATGCCCGCGAGCCATAACTGAAGCTCGCGGACGGAGTCGGCTTTGCCCTTCGTGACCGGGTATTCGACCATCCCGAACCTGACGGACACGGTGCCGTGCGGTTCGCGGATGCCGTCGACGCCCTGGCCCTTCGGCATGTACAGCGGCAGTTCCGCCGGGTGGCGTTCGCGCTCCTCGGCGCCGGTCACACTCACGCTCATCGCGAACAGCGTGCAGAGCGACGTGAGACCGAGCATCACCCAGAACAGTTTCGAGGCGAGCGACTGACGGAAGGTGTCGCGCACCATCCATCGGACGGTGAGAATGGTCGCGGGCATCGCGTTCATGCGGCCTACAATGTGGTCCGCCGCTCCGCGGCGGCTCTTCTCTTGTGGCACAGACATTCCTGTCTGTGTGCTTCGGGTGGTCCAGCCGCACAGACAGGAATGTCTGTGCCACAAGAACAAAGGCAGCAGCCCGTCGCGTTCATGCGGCCTCCGACTGATAGAGGCTCTGGAGGGCGGTTTCGAGGTTCCGCGCGGCGCCGGACTTCGGGTCGCGCAGCAGGTCCGGCAGCGTGCCGTCGAACACGACCTTCCCGGCGACCACCACCGCGGCGGCGTCGCACAACTCCTGCACTTCGGGCAGCACGTGCCACACCAGCAGCACCGTCTTGCCGGCGGCCTTGCGCTCGCGCACCACCGCCCGCAGCAGTTGCCGCCCGGTCAGGTCCAGCCCTTCGGTCGGTTCGTCGAGGATGAGCAGATCCGGGTCGTTCAGCAGCGCCTGCGCGAGGCCGAGCCGCTGCACCATGCCCTTGCTGAACCGCGCGATCGGTTCGCTCTTGCGGTCCGCGAGGCCCACCCGTTCGACCAGCGACGCGACGCGCGCGGACAGCGCTCCCGACGGCACGCCGGACAGTCCGCCGTAGAAGGTGAGCAGTTCGGTCGCGGACAGGTAGCGCGGGAACGCGTGGTTCTCGTGCATGTACCCGACGCGGCCGAGCGTGCCGCGGTTGCCCAGTGACGCCCCGAGGCGCGTGATCGCGCCCGAGGTGGGATGCACGAGCGAAAGAAGTAACTTGACGAGTGTGGTTTTGCCGGCCCGGTTCGGGCCGAGCAGCCCGAACACGCGCGCGGCGGGCACGGTCAGCGACACGCCGCGCACGGCGGGCACCCCGCCGCGCGCGAACGGCCCCGTGGGGTACGTCTTCACCACCTGATCGAACACCGCGGCTGCGGTCACGTCGTTGCTCCTGCGCGAGACGGTGGGTTTACGCGTGTTGCCGTTCGGAAACATAGACCACGCCCGGCGATAGGGCGGAAAAATCAAAGGGCAGAAGGCAGAAGAGCCGCAGATCAACGCAGAAGAACGCAGATCAAAACCAGGAAACAGAGTTCTTCAAACTCCTCTGTCTCTTCGTCTTGATCTGCGTTCTTCTGCGTTGATCTGCGGCTCTTCTGCCTTCTGCCCTCTGCTGCGTCACTCGATCAGCACGACCGAGACGCCGGTCTGGAAGATGCGCTCGAGGCAGTCGCGGAGGCGGTCGATGCGCTGCTGGTACGGGCCGGTGATGATCTGCGAGTCGGGCAGCTTGATCGCCCCGGCGGTGCCGGTGCCGCCGTGCTCGGCGCACTTCGCCAGGAACGCGTTGGCCTGGTCGCGGTAGGTCGCGCCCGGGGCCAGCACCTCGTCGAACAGGTCGCCGAACGCGATCGGGTACACGCGGGCCGGGGCGTTGGGCAGTCCCAGCCCGCTGTCAGCACCGGCGCCGGAGGTCGTCGCCGTCGTCGCCATCGGTTTGACCGCCTGCTTGATGACGTCGTAGGCGTGGTTGATCCCGGTCGTGTTGCCGTTGCTGGCGCTGGTGACGCCGGACAGGGTGTAGTACGAGTTGTACCCGCGCTGGGTGTACGTCGGCGTGCGGTACGAGTTGGGCACGCCGTCCGTCTCGAAGATGATGATCTTCTGCGCGCCGCGGCGACCGTTGCCGGTGCCGACCGCCTGGGCCGCCGCAATGGTGGACGGGGACAGCATGTTGAACGAGTACGCCAGCCCGGTCGCGGGGTCGGTGCCGCCGGCCGCGTTCGGAATCTCGACGTCGTTGTACCCGGTCAGCGTCGTGGTGGTGTACGGGCGGATCTCGGTCGTGATGTCGCCGCCGTTGATCGCCGTCAGCAGGCTCTTGGGGTAGAAGAGCGAGTTCTTCAGCCCCTGGAAGTTCTGACCGAGCGCCGCGCGGACGCCGTTGTGGTGCGAGGTGGCGAAGAACACCAGCCCGGCGATGTCGTTCGGGTGGTTGTTCTTCACGTCGTCGAGGACCGAGTTCATCCCGGCCTTGAGCTGCCAGCACTGGGACTCGTAGCACGTGCCCGGCAGCCAGTTGCCGTTCATCTGCGTGACGAAGTGGACCATGCTCATCGGCCCGAACCACGTGTGCAACCGCGGGCGGCGCGGGCTGTCGGTGTACCGCATGTACGGCTTCGCGCCGGGCACGGTCTCCCACGCGAACTTGTTGTAGCTAAGGAGGTCCGCGGTCGTGAGCGACGCCGGGCTGGAGCTACTGATTTGCGTGACTTGAGGTTTGCTATAACATCATGGCTCAGAATAACATGGAGAGGAAGCCATGGTGTTACCGCCCCCTCAGAAGGCCAAGGGCACATCTCAGAATCCCTTCTCCCTTGGGGTACTCAGCCGTCTTCCGT
>CANLGS010000015.1 GCA_947490035.1 Gemmataceae bacterium | reverse complement strand
GACTTGCGCGCGGGACTGGTGTGAGGCTGTTTTCTCTTGCCCTCTCCCCTTGCGGGAGAGGGCAAGAGAAGAACCCTGTGGAAAACGTGGCGCGCGAGTGGCGCGCGAGTTATCCCAACTGGCGCGCAGTGGGTCGAGTTACGAACGGTTGACGCGCCCCGGAATCGGCGCGTCGCGGGATATCACGGGCGCGCCATCCGCGCGCCAAGTTTTCCACAGGCGAGGTCAAAGGCGAAGTGCTTGCAGTGAAGGAACTTCGGAGCGGTGACGAGGAGTGCGCGCCAGAAACGCCGTCCGCCTTACTACTGCTACTGGTTATTTAAAATGAAGAGTAACAAGTAAGAGGGGATGCACGACGCAAAGCCCCAATACCCCACGAAACGCAAGGAGGATCGACCATGAAGATAACGTGCCAGCGAGACAGCCTACTGACCGCGTGCCAACTGGTATCAGCGGCAGTCGCGGCTCGAACGACGAAGCCGGTGTTGAGCAACATCAAGGCGGTCGCACAGGACGACGCCCTCACGCTCGTCGCTTACGACATGGAAGTGGGCATCCGCTACGAGCTGCGCGGCATCACCGTAGCACGGGCCGGGTCGTGCATCCTGCCCATCACCGAACTGGTGAAAATCTTACGCGAGAGCAACGACCCCGACATCAACCTGGACGCGGGGAACGAAGCCATCGTCGCGAAGATGAACGGCGGACGGTTCGAGATGCCGAGTCTCGACGTGAACGAGTTCCCCGATATCCCGTCGTTCGACGACGGCGGGCGCTACCACGAGATCACCGCCGGCACGCTCAAGACGATGATTCGGCGCACGTCGTTCTCCGCGGACAAGAAGGACACCACCGCGAAGTTCTCCCTGACGGGCGTGCTGTGGGAAGCGGAAGGCAAGGACGCGCGGCTGGTCGCGACCGACACGAAGCGGCTCGCGGTGTGCCACGGCCCGGCGGCCGTGTTCGGCGTGGCCGACACCGTGAAGTCGATTCACCTTGTACCGCTGAAGGCCGTTTCACTTCTGGAAAAGAACCTGACGAGCGATCAGGAACTGGTGCGGGTCGGACTGCGTGCCAACGACGCGCTGTTCCAGACCGAGCGGGCGATGATCTACACGTCGCTCGTGCAGGGGAAGTTCCCGCCGTACCGGGAGATCATCGCGAAGACCAAGAAGGAGGCGACGCAGCGGGTGTCGCTGCCCGTTGACGGCTTCCTGTCGCGCGTGCGGCAGGCGGCCATCATGACGGACGACGAGAGCATGCGCATCGACATGACGTTCGACGCGGGTCAGGTGACGATGAAGGCCCGCGGCGCGAAGACGGGTTCGAGCGAGGTGACGCTGGCGCTACCGGAGTACGACGGTCCGAAGACGGAGATCGCGTTCGACCCGCAATACCTGGTGGAGTTCCTGCGGGCGCTCGAAGGCGAGCCGACGGTGGTGCTGGAGATGTCCACAGGCACTCGCGCGGCGCTGTTCCACTGCGGCGAAGACTATTCGTACCTCGTGATGCCGCTCACGGGCTGAGGTGCGACCAATGGCGAACGACAACCGCGGCCCGGAGAAGATCGCCGACATCCTCGGCAAGTTGTTCACGTCCCGCGGTTGGGGGCGGAAGAACGACCGGCTGCGGCTCGAAACGGCGTGGGCCAGCGTCGCGGGAGAGGAACTGCTGAAGGACACGCAAGTGCTGGGCATGAAGCGCGGCGTAATGGAGGTCGCTGTGCGGAACTCGGTGCTGATGTCGGAGTTGGCGCAGTTCCACAAGCGCGGGCTGCTCGCCAAACTCCGCACCGCGATGCCCGGCGTGACGCTCACCGACCTGAAGTTCCGCGCCGCCGCGTGGTGAATTTGCTTTGGTTTTGTGGCACAGACATTCCTGTCTGTGCGCTTTAGCTTTGCGGACACAGACAGGAATGTCTGTGCCACGAACACATAAGAAGAGGAAACCAACACGATGAGCACCGAGACGCTGGGGATCGTCGAGTACGGCGAGGACAACGTGCAGACGCTGCGCGACGCGGCGCACATCCGGCACCGGCCCGGCATGTACATCGGCAACACCGACATCGAGGGCATGCACCACCTCGTCTGGGAGGTGGTGTACAACTCCGTCGATGAGGCGCTTGCCGGGCACTGCAAGAACATCAACACCGTCGTCCACATCGACGGCTCCATCACCATCGCCGACGACGGCCGCGGCATCCCGGTCGGCACGAAGGCCGACACCGGCAAGTCCACGCTCGAAGAGGCGCTGACCATCGCCGGCTCGTCGGGCAAGTTCAACAACGACGCGTACAAGACCTCGGCCGGGCTGCACGGCATGGGCGCGAAGGCCATGAACGCGCTGTCCGAGTGGTGTACGGCCGAGGTCCGGCGCGACGGCCGCGTGTACAAGATGGAGTTCGAGCGCGGGTACATCGCGCCGGGGGGCACGCTACAGAACCTCGGCCCGGCTCCGGCCGGGCAGCGGGGCACGACGATCGCGTTCAAGCCGGACCCGGAGAAGTTCGGCGACCTCGTGTTCGACTACGAACGGCTCGCCACCCGGTTCCAACAGATCTCGTTCCTCAACAAGGGGCTGCGGCTCACCATCTTGGACGAACGTGTCGGCAAGAACGAGGTGTTTTACTCCGAGCGCGGCATCGCGGAGTACGTCGAGTTCCTGAACCGCAACGAGCCGGTCGAACACCCGTCAGTCTACATCAGCAAGCAGGTCGAAGGCGTCACCGTCGAGGTGTGTCTCCAGTACATCACCGGCGAAACCAAGCTGGAGATGTGTTTCACCAACAACGCTTACAACAAGGACGGCGGCACGCACCTGAGCGGCTTTCGCGCCGGGCTGACGCGGTCGATCACGGCCTACGGCAAGAAGGAGAACTTCTTCCAAGACATGGAATTGCGCGGCGACGACTTCCGCGAGGGGCTAACCGCGGTTATTAACATCAGCCACCCGCAACCGCGGTTCGAGTCGCAGACGAAAGTGAAACTGACCAGCCCGGAAGTCGAGGGCATGGTGTCCGGCGTCATGTACGAGTTGCTTTCGGACTACCTGGAGAAGAACCCGAAGGAGGCGAAGAAGATCTGCCAGAAGGTGGCGCTGACCGCCGAACTGCGGCTTGCCGCGAAGAAGGCACGCGACGCCCTCAAGAACCGCAAGAACGCGCTCGGCGCCGGCCTACCGGGCAAGCTCTACGACTGCACCTCGCGCGACCACATGCAGAACGAACTGTTCCTGGTCGAAGGCGATTCCGCCGGCGGCAGCGCCGAGAGTGGCCGCGACCGGTACTATCAGGCGATTCTCCCGCTCAAGGGGAAGGTGCTGAACGTCGAGAAGGCGAAGTTCGAGAAGCTGCTGGAGAACAACGAAATCGCGGCGCTCATCGGCGCGGTGGGTATCGACATCGACAACGTCGAGGACGTGAGCAAGGTGCGGTACGGCAAGGTCATCATCCTCACCGATGCCGACGTGGACGGCCAGCACATCCGCACGCTGCTGTTGACGTTCTTCTTCCGTCAGATGCGCAAGTTGATCGAAGCCGGGCACGTGTTCGTCGCCCGCCCGCCGCTGTTCAAGGTCACGCAGAAGAAGGAAACGCGGTTCGTGCAGACTCGCGAAGAGATGGTGGTCGAACTCACAAGCCGCGGGCTGAAGGCGACCACGCTGCACGTCACCAAGCCGGACCAACCGGCGCGCACGGTGACCGGCGACGACCTCACGAAGTTGCTGCCGGCGCTCGCGGAGGCGGAAACCGCGGTGGTCGGGCTGGAGCGCCGCGGGCGGACGCTCGAAGAGCTGCTGCCGCGCGCGGTGGACGGCGCGTTCCCGACGTACCACGTCTCGGAGCGCGCGAAGAACAAGGAACACTGGTTCCGCACGGCCGACGACGTGGCCGCGTTCAAGGCCGAGTTGACCGAGCAGTTGAAGCACGAACCGGTCGTGGGCGTGGACTACACGCTCGACGAGTGGCACGACCTGAAAGCGCTCAACCGCGCGCTCGCCAAGATGAAAAGCACGGGATTCGACACGTCGGACATGATCCCGCTTCAGCGCATCGCCGGGCGCGAGCCGCCGGTGCGGTACACGCTCGAACACGACAGCCACACGAAGAACCTCGTGAGTCTTCGCGAGTTAGTGACAGAGATTCGGCGCCTTGGCGAAAAGGGCATGGCCGTGACGCGGTTCAAGGGGTTGGGCGAAATGGACCCGGAGGAACTGTGGGCGACGACGCTCGACCCGCAGCACCGCACGCTGCTGCGCGTGACGCTCAACGACGCGTTCAAGGCGGAAGAGATGTTCCGCACGCTGATGGGCAAAGAGGTGCAGGACCGCCGCGCGTTCATCTTCAACAACACGCTCAAGAGCGTCGAAGACATCGACTACGGGGCGTGAGAGGGAGCCTGTGTTGGCTCGGGTAGGTGCCGCTTGCCGAGCGGCACGGCTTCGCAACTCGCATTACTTCACGGACGTTTGCATCGCTCTCACGTGGGCTATCCCGTGCCGCTCGGCAAGCGGCACCTACCCGAGCCAAGTGGATCTCCGAACTCACTTCGCCTTGAAGGCGTCGAACAGGTCCGGGGGGGCGTCGGCGGCGGAACCGCCCTCCACCGCCAGCGCCTTTTGCGCCTTCACCACGCGCTCCTTCGCCTTCTTGAACTCGTCATCGTACTTCGCGAGCAGTTTGTCCTTCTCGTCCTGGCTCGGTTTGGCGCGGTCCAGTTTCTCGGTCGTGTTCTTGATCCGTTCGAGCGCCGACAACTGGCGCTCCTTCGACTCCTTCTTTTCGAGCGTCTCGGCGTAGCCGTTGAGGTTGGCGATGAACTCCTTCATCAGCGCGTTGGGGCCGCCACAGCCGGTTACGCTGAGGAGTAGGACGCAGACGACGCCGAGGGCCACGAACCGCTTCATGCCGCGATCTCCGGGGGTGTTCGCGACAATATACCGCGAACACCGCGCCGGGGCCATTGACGCGGGCAGGAAAACCCGGCGCGCTACGGCAGTTTCAACTCGGTGCCCGCCGGCAGCAGGTCGGACGGCTTCGTGATCTGCGGGTTCAGGTCGTAGATGTCGCTCCACCGCTGTTCGTTGCCCAGCGCCTGGCGCGCGATCTGTCGGAGCGTCATCCCGCCTTGCGGGACGGTGAAGGTGTTCCGCGCGGCCGGCTTCGGCACGGCGCCCCACACCGGGTCGGACGACGGCGCGCCGGACGCGCCCACGGGAACCACGGCGCCGCCGGCCTGGGTCGGGAACTGCCGCTTCAACACGTGGATCGGCGGCACGTTGACGTACCGCCCGCCCTGGAGCGGTTGGTTCTGGTTGAACGCCTTCAGCGCCGTTGCGAACCGCTTGTCGTTGTAGAACTCCAGGCTGATCGTTTCGTAGGTGTCGTTCGCCTTGGGGTCGTGAACGTCCACGTCGAACGTCGTCTTGGGCGCGAACTCGGGCGCGATCGGCTTCGCGTCCGACGCGCCCGCCGGCTTCGTGAACCCCGTGGGCGTGCCCAGCGCGGGCGGGTCGAACGCCGGCGGCTTCACGTCCGTCTTCGGCCCGACGCCTACCGGGAACGGGTGCGGGGTGACGCCGACCGGCGGCGCAACCACCGCTGGCGGTTTCACGTCGGGGAACGCTGGTTTCACTTCAGGTACTGGCGGCAGCGTGCCGAGCGGAGGAGCACCAACCCCGCCGGGGATCGGCGGGAACACCGGGTCGGCGGCCTTCGGAATGACGGGCGGGGCAACGCCACCGGGTGCCGGAAGCAGTGGCAGATCGACCGACGGCGGCGCGAGTCCGCTTGGCGGCGCGGCCGGGAGCGCGGGCAGCGGCGGAAGCCCGGCACCCGGCGCGGGCGGTGTCGGTACCACGGCCGGCGGAGTGGGCGGCATCGCGGGGAATGCGGCCGGCACGACGCCGGTCGGCGGGGGTGGAGCCGTGAAGTTGGGAATCGGCGGCAGCACGACCGGTTGCGGTTCGACGGCGATCGTCGGCGCTGCGGACGGCGGAAGCGCGTAAATGCCGGTCGGGTTGATCGCGGGCGGCGGGCCGCCGACGGGCGCGGCCGGGAATGTCGGCAACGGCGGCAACGGCGGCAACGTGGAAAGCGTGCGCGGCGTTTCCACTTCAGGCGCGGGCGGCTTCGCGGCCGGCGGTGTCGCGAACTTCACCTTGTCATCGACCGCGGCCGTGACCGGTGCGGGCGGCTGCGCGTCGTCCTTCGCGGGGAACATCATGCGCACCGCGCCGATGCCCGCGAACAGGCTGAGCGCGGCGACCGCACCGACGACGAGTTGCTTCTTCTTGAATTGCGCGAGGAAGCCGGCCGCGACGGGCGCGGGCGCTCCCGTGGCCGCAGTGGTCGCCACGGCCACCACCGCGGTCGCAATCGGCGCGAGTTTGGGCGCCTCGACCTTCGGCACGGGCGCTGGCGGCGCGGTTGGTGTCGGGGCAGGAGCGGGTGTCGGCGACGGCCCCTGGGTGGGACCGGGGCCGGAGCGCGAGAACAACGGCTTGGCCGGCACGTCAACGGCGATGGGTTCGGTCATCCGTGACCTCGTGTTGCGGTTGAACAGGGCGGCTCATGCCCCCTGCTGACCTTGCGTGATTCGGACCGCGACCCGCAACTTGGCGCTCCGCGCGCGGGGGTTGCGGGCCGTTTCTTCGTCGCCGGCTTCGACCGGCTTCTTCGTCACTTGCCGCCACAATCCCGCCGCGCGGAACGCTTGCTTCGCCCGCCGGTCTTCGAGCGAGTGGAAGCTGATGACCCCGGCGCGGCCGCCCGGCCTCACTGCCCGCGGCAGCATCGCCAGTAGACGGTCGAGCGAACCGAGTTCGTCGTTCACCGCGATCCGCAGCGCCTGGAACACGCGCGTCGCGGGGTCGATGCTTCCCGACCGCGGCACGCAACTCCGCACCACGCTCGCGAAGTCGCCCGTGGTCGCGAACGGCTTTTCCTCACGCCGCGCGACAATGCGCTTCGCCACTCGGCGACTGTGTCTCTCCTCGCCGAACTCCCAGAACACGTCCGCGAGTCCCGCCTCGCTCATCGTGTTCACCAAGTCGGCGGCCGTCGCGCCGGCGGTCGGGTCCAACCGCATGTCGAGCGGGCCGTCGTCGCGGAAGCTCAGGCCGCGGGCCTTCTCGCCCATCTGGTCGGAACTGAACCCCAAGTCCGCGAACACGCCGTCCACGCGGTCGAGGCCGCGCGCGGTCAACACTTCGGCCAACTGGTCGAAGTTCGCGTGGACCAGTTCGACCGGCAACCCTTCCAACCGCGCCCGCGCCAGCGCGAGCATGGTCGGGTCTTGATCCAGCCCGATCACGCGCCCGGTCGGTCCGACGCGCGCGGCGAGCATTCGCGTGTGCCCGCCGCCGCCGACGGTGCAATCGACCCACGTTTCGCCCGGCCGCGGGTCGAGCAGGGCGAGCGTTTCGGCCGGCAGCACGCTCACGTGAACCGGGACGCGGTCGGTGGACATAGGCGACTTCGGGGATTGAGTCAAGGCGAAGGTGAGAGCGAATGTGCAGGATCGACGACCGTAATGCGGGCGAAGCCGTAATCCGCGTGCGGCGGTTGCGGGGTGCCGTCGAGCGCGATGGTGAGGTGCCGCAGTACATCGCCGCCGATGCCGAGGATGCACGGAACGGTTGTCGTTACGTCGGGGAACTGGCAGTCGAACACGAACCACTTGCCCGGAAGACCAACGAACTCGATTTCAACCTGATGTCGCCAAGTATCAATCGCAACACGTCCCTGAAACGTGGTGTGACTTGAGGTCACGCGAGTCGTCCCGATGGGGATTCCCCAACTGACCGCAGTCGCCCAAGGAATGCTCGTGACGCCAGCACCGGAGTCGATGACGAATTCCAACTCCTCGGTACCGCCGGCGCGGGTGCGCACGTTGACCTTGACGCGCGCCTCGAGCGGTGGCGTCGTGCCCGGTCGGAACGCCGCCGCGGTTTTCTTCAGCGGTACCGCTATCTCATCAAGCCGGGCGATTGCCATGGGAATGCATGGGTGTGAGAGAACCCCGTCCGCTGTTCTCGGTGCGGGAAGTGGTCGAGGATGGCGCGAATCCGTTCCAAGCCAACGGCAATGACGATGACGCCCTGTTCGGTTTCGCGGCAGAAGACTGGGCCGATCTCGCCGTACAGGAACGACAGCGTCCAGTCGTTGAGCGTGTTCTGCCGGGCGACCCAGAACTTGGCCGCGTGTTCGGGCGTGTGACAACTATCGACTGCCGCTTGCACCTCCGGCGGCACCGGTGTGTAGTCATCCGGGCGGATGTCACCGCTGAAGATGCGGCGTGCCCGCGTGATGAAATCCGGCTCCGGTTCGCTTCGCGGCGTGGGAGCGGGTTCCGTTACCGCGTTCGCGGGTTCGGCGTCGAGGGTTTCGTGTTCGTGCGACATCGCGAGTCCTCCGTTTTGCTCCGCTTCATGATAACACGGGCGCGGGCGTCAGCCGTGGACGATGTGCGGCGGGTCGGCGTCGTCCGGGGGCGGGAACCGCGCGCGCAGCCCGTTGATGTCGATCCGCTGGAGGACGTTGCACACGTCGTCGATGGCGACGGCCGCGTCCGTCGCCCACTGGAGGATGTTCAGGTTGTCGGCCCCGGCCGCGAGCCGCGTCACGATCTCGCGCACCAACTCCTGCCGGTCCGGGAACTCGCGGAGCAGGACGCCGAACTCGGCGCGCGGCATCTCCAGCCAGAACCGCTTGCCGCTCAGGTGTTCGAGCGCGCGACCGCGGACGAACGCCGGCCAGTAGAGGGTCACCCACTGCCGGATGGCCTCCTCGCCCAGGCCGTGCCCCGCCTTCTCGCTTTCGAGCCAACGGAACCGCTCCGCTTCCTCGCGGGCGTCGTCGGTCATAGCTCCCTCCGCCAAAAGTGTGCGGTGTGCAGCAGGCAGTGGGCAGAGGAGCAGAAGACAGAGACTCGTACTCCCGTTTCTTCTCTGCCCACTGCCCGCTGCACACCGCACACTCGGTAGGTCACCACCGGCTCAGCCCGGTATTCGATTTTCCGAGCAACTCGGACCGCTTGAGGATCGCGTCGTGCGTTGCCAACTTATACAGGTCGCCGAGCGTCGGATAGTTGAAACACGTCGCCAGGAACAGGTTTGCCCCTCCTCCCATCATCATCGCGGTCAGCCCGACGTGAATCAACTCCGTGGCCTGCTCGCCGATCACGTGGACGCCGAGCAGTTTCATCTCGTCGCGCTCGAATACGAGCTTCAGGAACCCGGTCTTGTCGTTGATGATCTTGCCGCGCGGGTTCTGGTCGTAGTCGGCACGGCCGACCACGACCGGAATGCCCTTTTCTCGCGCTTGCTGTTCCGTCAGTCCGACCGAACTCAGTTCGGGGATGGTGTAGATGCCGGCCGGGAGGAACTGCGCCAGCGCCTCCTTCGCGTTGGACCCGAACGCGTGGCACGCCGCGACGCGGCCTTGCTCGGAACTCGTACTGGCCAGCGCCGGGAAACCGATCACGTCGCCGACCGCGTAGATGTGCGGGACTGTAGTGCGGAAGTGGTCGTCCACCGGGATCAGGCCGCGCGAGGTGAGTCCGAAGCCGGCGGCCTCGGGCACGAGCCGGTCCGCGTAACTGGTGCGCCCCGCGCACACCAGTAGGTGCCCGACCGCCAGTTCCTTGCCAGACGTGAGCTTCAGTTCGATTTCCCCGGACCGCGGCGCCTTGCACGCGGCCACCTGCTCGTTCCAGTGGAACACGATACCTTGTTGTTCCATCGCATGCATGAGCGCGGTGGAGAGGTCAGGGTCGAGGAACGGGAGCAGCACGTTGCGCCCGTCGATCAGGTGGACGCGCACGCCCAGCGCGGCGAACATGCACGCGTACTCGCTGCCGATCACGCCGGCGCCGATCACGGCGAGCGACCGCGGGATGGTGGTGATGTAGAGCAGTTCGTCCGAGTCGTGGATGCGCGCGTGCTCAAACGGGAAGACCGCGGGTCGCACCGGGCACGAGCCGATGGCGACGACGATCTTCTCGGCGCGCAGGTCGAGGAACCCGCCGGGCGGGTTCGGACGCGCGACGCGGACTGTGTGCGGGTCGAGGAACTTACCGGTGCCCCGGACGACGGTCACGCCGTACCGGTCGAGGAGGGTGCGTATCTGGTGCGCTTCCGACGCCTTCACCACGCGCTCGTGGCGGACGAGGTCTTCGATCTTGGCTTGGTGCCTGACGGACACGTCCACGCCGATGAGCTGCCGGGCCTTGACGCCGGCGATGGCGAGCGCGACCTCGCGGAGCGTTTTGCTCGGAATGGTGCCGGTGTTGACGGCGGCGCCGCCGACGGCGGCCTGCCGCTCGACGATGGCGACGCGCTTGCCGAGCAGTGCCGCGGTGTCGGCGGCGGCGACGCCGCCCGGCCCGGCACCGATCACGATCAGGTCGTACTCGGTCGCGGCAGGCATGGGTGTTACTCGTGAGGTGTCGTGTCGTAGCGCTCGAAGGTGACGGCCCCGAACGGGCGCAGTTTAGTGCTATCGAAGGTGATGCGGACGTGCTTCAAAACGTCGTGCAGACCGAGGAGCGGCGGAACGCCGACCGGCCAGTTCTCGATGAACAGGCAGGTGAACTCGAACGGTTCGGCGTAGTTGGGGAACAGCACGCGGATCGAGCCGGGGTGTGCCCTCACCCGATCCGTCCCGCGCGCCGTGGTTCGCTTGACGCGCCGCCAGTTTGGGCCGACGCTCAGATCCCATCCCCCGTGTTCCTCGCCGAGCAGCGCGGCTTCCAGGCTCAGTTGTGTGATCCCGGCGCCGGGGTCGATGGCGAACCACTCCGGCGCGGTCACTCGCGTTTCGTTCGACGTGTCCGGTTGACGGATCATGCGCAGCGGCACCTTTGCGACCCGCGTTTCGATCGCCAGCGGATCAGGAGGTGTGCCCGGCGGGTCCGCCGGCGGCGAACACTCTCCCGGCCACAACTGGATGGTGTAACGGAAGGGGGCGGGCGCTGTCATGGGTATTCAACGGCGATGTCCGGGTGCCGTTCGGGGGTGATGGGATACATGAGTGCCAACACCGCTCGCGCTTCAGTTTCCCCGACGCCGAGGACGATGACCCCTTTGCCGGTTCGCCAGCAGACGACCCTGTTCCCGGAGCAGTGGAACTGGAGCGCGTATGTGTCGAGCATCCACTGGCGCATCTCGGTGGTAACCGCGACACCGCATTTCGCGATCTCCCAATCGACCCGAGCGGTCACCCCCGGCGGCACTTCGAGGTAGTCGTCGGGGCGGATGTCGCCCGCCAGGATGCGCTCGGCGCGTGTCTCGACTGTCTCCCCTGGGGCGACCGTCGGTTCGTGGGTGTGGTGCGCCGATACCTCGATTTGAGCTGTGCCGCTGATATTGTGTTCGCCCATCGCTGTTGGCTCGTGAGGGCGGTCTCGACTCACGTTCACTGTACCAAGCCCCGCGCGCCGTGTCGAGTTCGCGGCGGCGCCGCGATTTCCTACCGTTTCCACTTAATGCCAGCGTATTATGACGGTATAAACAGTTGAGTTACGTGGGTTGGCCCTCCGCCACAGTAAAAACAAGGAGCCTCGGATGCCGGCTATTCTCGACGACATTTCCGCCGAAATCCTCGACCTCAAGAAGCAACTCGGCGCCACCATCCTGGCCCACTACTACCAGGAAGGCGAAATCCAGGCGCTCGCCGACGTGACCGGCGACAGCCTCAAACTCGCGCGCGAGGCCACCAAGGTGGACTCGCCCGTCATCGTGTTCTGCGGCGTGCTGTTCATGGCCGAGACCGCGAAGATGCTCAACCCGTCCAAGCGCGTGCTGCTGCCCGACCTGCAAGCCGGGTGCAGCCTCGTGGACGCGTGCCCCGCGGACAAGCTCGAACGCTACCAGGAGCGCCTCCGCGAGAACGGCCGCACGTTCCAGACGGTGTGCTACATCAACTCGTCCGCGAAGGTGAAGGCGCTCTCCGACTGGGTCGTGACCAGCGGCAACGCGGAGGACGTGGTGCGGAACAAGGTGCCGCAAGGCTACGAAATCCTGTTCGTGCCAGACAAGCACCTCGGCCGCTACATGGCGGAAGTGACCGGCCGCGACATGATCCTGTGGGACGGCTCGTGCATGGTTCATGAGATATTCAGCGTTCACGATCTCCTCAAGCAGAAGCGCGAACACCCGCGCGCGGTGACGATCGCGCACCCGGAATGCCCGAAGAACATTCTCGACCTCGCGGACTACGCCGGCGGCACGGAGGCGATGATTAAACACGTCGGCACGTTCGCGGAGCCGACGGAGTTCCTGGTCGCGACCGAAGCGAACATGATGTGGGAGCTGGAGCGCCGCCACCCGCGGCACACGTACCTCGGCGTGCCCGGAATCACGTGCTCGTGCAACAAGTGCCCGCACATGGCGCGGAACACGTTGGAGAAGGTCCGCGACTGCATGAAGACCGGCTCTCCCGAAATCCTGTGGCAGCCGGAGTTCGATAAGGCGAAGGAGGTGCTGGCGCGGAGCCTGCTGAACCCGCCGGTGACGGTGGCCGTCCATCCGCACGGGGACTGAAGGAGGACACGACCCTGGCGACCGCACCGCCGACCGCCGACCACGTGTTCCGGGGCCAGTGGGGCAAGGCCAACAAGGACAAGTTCGACCAGCACTTCAAGTTCGACGAGACGCCGAAGCAGCACTACCTGGGGCACGAGTGGCGGAAGGAGGCGAACGGCGACTGGTTGGATTGTCTGAAAATGCGTCAGCCGAGCCGCTGAGAGGTGTTGGAATTCGCGAAAGGACTGGACGAAGCGGCTGCTCTGAAGTCCGCGAGCTGGGGGGTCGGGCAGGTCATGGGCTTCAATCATAAGGGCGTCGGCTACGCGTCGGTCCAAGACATGGTCAAGAAGTTCGACGAGGGCATCAAGCCGCAACTCGACGCGTTCGTCGCCTTGATCAAGACGAACCCGAAGTGCATGAAGGGGTTGAAGGACAAGAACTACGTCCTGTTCGCCGAAGGGTACAACGGCTCCGGGATGCCCGCCGCCTACGGCGCCAAGATCAAAGCGGCGGCCGAGTCGTACGCCGAGGTCACGAAGGGCAAGAAATCGGGCGACTGATGTGACCTCGCCCCGGGCGCCCCGTGCGACCGCACGGGCGCGCTTCAGAACCGGCTCCGGCGGCGAAGTTACGGCTTCGCCAGGAGCTTGATGCAAACCGGTTTCGCCACTTCGACCGCGTTGCCGGTCAACTTGCCGCCCCCGTTCGCGTCGTACTGGGCCACGACCACGTTGCCCCCGTCCTGGTTGGCGATCAGGATCCACTTGCCGGTCGGGACGATGTTGAAGTTCCGCGGGGTGGCGATCGCGCGCGGCCCGTCGCCCGCGGACTTGATCTCGGCGGCGAACTCCGTCTTGTTCGCGTTGAACCCGAACATCGCCAGACTGTTGTACCCGCGGTTCGATACCAACACGTGCGCGTCCTTCGGGTGGACGAGCACCTCGGCCGTCGAGTTCTTCTTCCGCACGTCGTCCGCCACCTTGGCCGGCAGGGTGGACAAAGTCGCGTCCGCCCGCAGGTCGATGCCCACCGTCTTTCCGTCGTACGCCTGAAGGGTGCCGTCGGTCGCGTAGGCGCGCAGCGTGACGAGGGTGGAGTTGAGTTCGCCGCACACGAACGCCTTGCCCGCGGCGCTGTGGAAGGCGATGTGGCGCGGGCCGGTGCCGGCCGGGAGTTGCACGAACGCCGGCTTGGTCGGCGCCATCTTGCCGGTGGCTTCGTCCAACTTGTACGAGTACACCCGGTCTAGCCCGAGGTCCACCACGTAGGCGAACTCGGTGCCGCGGGTGTTCCCGAACACCCCGCAGTGGGTGTGCGCCTTGTCCTGCCGCTCCTTGTTCGCGCCCTCGGCGGGCTTGTCTTTGAACGCGTGGAAGTCGGTGCGGTCGCCGAGCTTCCCGTCCTCCCCGAGTTTGAACACCGCCCAACTGCCGCCGGTGTAGTTGGAGACGAGCGCGTACCGGCCCGAGCCGCTGACCGAGATGTGGCACGGGTCGCCGCCCCCGCTCGTCGTTTCGTTCAGCTTGGTCAGTTTGCCGGTGCCGGGGTCGATCTTGAACGCGAACACGCCGCCCTCTTTCTTCTCGCCGTTGCCCTGCGTCTCGCTCACCGCGTAAAGGAACTTGCCGTTCGGGCTGATCGCCAGGAACGACGGGTTGGTCAGTTCGGCGGCCAACTCCGCTTTGCTCAACTCGCCGGTCTTGGCGTCCAGTTCGCAGCGGTAGACGCCCTTGCTGCCTTCGGCCTCCGTGTACGTCCCGATGTACACGTGATACTTGTCGGGATCGGCGCCGCGGGAACGAGCCGGCGAGGACGACACGCCCGCGACGACCGACGCGATCACGAGGAATGCTCGACGGGAGACGTTCATTCGGGACTCCGAAAAGAAGGTGTGGGAGCGGGCCGACGCTCGACACTGTAAAGGATACGCGGGGTGACTGGTAGTGTTTTCAGACCCTGGCTGAGGAGTACAACTCCTTCGGAGTAAAGACACTTCTCGTGTATACTGTCGCGCACCTCTTGGGAGACTCCCATGTTCCGCATCTCGTTCGCCGCGCTGCTCGCGCTTGTGGCCGTTGCTCGGGGGGCTGACTCCCCCCGCTCGCCCACGCACCAGGTGAAGTTGAACGGCCACACGTTCACGCTGCCGGACGGCTTCACCATCGAACTCGCGGTCGGCGCGGACGTGGCGCCGCGACCCATCGCCGCCGCGTTCGACGAGAAGGGCCGGCTGTACGTCACCGATTCCAGCGGCTCGAACGAGAAGTCCGCGGTGCAGGCGGAGAAGAAGCCGCACCGCATCCTGCGGCTCGAATCCACGAAGGGCGACGGCAAGTTCGACAAGCAGACGGTGTTCGTGAAGAACGTGATGCTGCCCGAAGGCTGCATGTGGCTGAACGGCTCGCTGTACGTCGCGGCCCCGCCGCACATCTTGAAGTTCACCGACACCGACGACGACGGCGTCGCGGACAAGGAGGAAATCTGGTTCGACGGCAAAACGCTGACCGGCTGCGCGAACGACCTGCATGGCCCGTATCGCGGCCCGGACGGCTACATCTACTGGACGAAAGGCGCGTTCGCGAAACAGGAGTACACGCTCGCCAACGGCAAGAAGTTCACGACGCGCGCGGCGCACATCTTCCGCGCGACGCCGGACGGCAAGAACATCGAACCGGTGATGACGGGCGGCATGGACAACCCCGTAGACCTGGTGTTCACGCCGGGCGGCGACATCATCTTCAGCACGACGTTCTTCCAACACCCCGCGAACGGCAAGCGCGACGGCCTCGTTCACGCGATCTACGGCGGCGTGTACGGCAAGGATCACGACGTGATCCACGACCACCCGCGGACATCGCCAGACCTGATGCCGGTACTCACGCACATGGGACCGGCCGCCCCGTGCGGGCTGCACCGCTACGAATCGGATCAGTTCGGGAAGGACTACGCGAACAACATCTTCTGCTGTCAGTTCAACCTGCGCAAGGTGTCGCGCCATACTCTCGTTCCGAAGGGTTCGACCTACGAGACGAAGGACTCGGATTTTGTGGTGTCGGACAACCTCGACTTCCACCCGACGGACGTGATCGAGGACGCGGACGGCTCGCTGCTGATCGTGGACACCGGCGGTTGGTACAAGCTGTGTTGCCCCACGTCGCAACTCGTGAAGCCTGACGTGACCGGCGCGATCTATCGCGTGAAGAGGGCCGGCGCGCACAAAGAGCGGAAGCGACCGGCAGCCCAACCACTCTCGCGGCTGCGCGAGATCGCCCTGAAACGAGAGGCCGCGGGTCTGGACGAAGCCGTCGCCTCGCTCCGCGACACGAACCCGCACACGCGCCGAGTCGCGGCCGAAGCGCTTGGCCGAATCGGAAACGCGAAGGCCGTGCCCGCGCTGCTTGACGCCCTCGCGGACGAGAAGAACGACCGCACGCTCGACCACGCGCTCACCTACGCGCTGATCGAAGTCGGTGACGCGAAGGAGACGGCGAAAGGGCTGTCGCACACATCCGCGCGCGTGTGCCGAGCCGCGCTCGCGGCACTGGAGAACATCCCCAATAGCGGCCTCGACGCGAAGGCGGTGTTCGCCGAACTCGACGCGAAGGACGCGGCCTTGCGCGAGACCGCGTGGTGGATCGCGGGCCGGCACCCGCAGTGGGGCGACCAGCTCGCGGGCTACTTCAAGGAGAAGTTCAAGCTGTTGGAGAAGATGACGCCGCCGGAGCGCGACGAGTTGGTGAACCGCGCCGTACCGTTCCTGAAAACGGACGCGATCCAGAAGGAGATCGGCGAGGCGCTGCGAGCGACCATCGACCCCGGCTCACAGCGGGCGATCCTCCGCGGCTTCCTCCGCGGCGGGCTAAAGGCGCTTCCCGAATCGTGGGTGCCGGGTTTGACGCTCGCCCTCACGTCGTCCGAGGAAGCGTCGAAGGACGCCTTCGCGGTGCTGCGTGCGATCCCGCCGACTGCGGAACAGTTCGCCATTGCGATCAGGGACGCGAAGAAGCTCAACGAGCGCGGGTTCGGGAAGCCGTGGACCGACGAAACGCGCATGCTCGTCTTCGGTGCCACACCGGGCACGCCGGAATTCGCCGCTGAGGACTTCACGCTGGCGGTGAAGCTCGTTGTGAATAGCCAGCCCGGCAACACCCGCGCGGCCGCCGCCGAAGCGCTCGCCCGCGCGAAGCTCTCCGCGAGCCAGCTCAGATCGG